>CAJLFU010000001.1 GCA_905205995.1 uncultured Haemophilus sp.
CGACGGCCTTCGGGTTATGAGCCCGACGAGCTACCAAGCTGCTCCACCCCGCGTCCGAAATATGGGGTGTATTATAGTGATCTAAATCAAAAGATCAAGCGATTTCTGCTAATTTTCTTGAAAACATAAGATTTTTTGACCGCACTTTGCTTTATCTAAAGTGATATTTAGAATCCAAAGCCAGTTCCAAGACCTACACCAACGCCCACACCATTACTGCCACCACCGGCGCCAACACCAACAGAACAAGCGCTTACCAAAGCACTTAATACAGCCACTAAAAATAATTTTTTCATAGATTTTCCTTTGTTAAATGTTCAAATAACCGGTAAACGGCCAACAGGTCCGTTCTTGCAATTGGTTTGAACGGAAGTAAAAGATAATAAAGCCAACGAAATCTTCTCACATATGACAACATATCATCCCAATAAGTTATTGGGCAGTGAGATTTATAATAATCAAATAATTCATTAAGCTTTTCATCATCTAAGCTTTTCACACGACATAAACTGTCTAAAAATGCCAACATATCACGTGTAATCAGCCAATGTTCATTATGGCTTTTTGAATGGGATTCAAAGTCCATAAAAGTAATCTTACCTTCTTTCCATGCGATATCTCGTATAGCTGGACGACCGTGAATAATGCCTTGTTGATGAAGATTGATCAATGTTTCTATCGCTGAATGCAAAATATGTGATTTTTCTGCCCAAGACAATGTTTCATCATTCAGCCAGATGTTTAATGTTGGCCCTGCATCTTCCAATACTAAATAATCATCACCGAAACCGCATAATTTAGGTACTGGGGCACCAATATTATTTAGATGCTGTAGTATTTCACACTCTTCTTTAAAATGTTGTTTTGGATGTGGTTTTAGTAATAACCATATCCCTTTTAATTGTTCAGGCTGTTTTAACCAATAATGTTTTCCTAAATATTCAAAGCGGAAAACGCGTTCTCCACGATGTTCTTCAAGAAGCTTTTGCACATGGTCTTTAAGTGACGTAGTCATAGTCTCTACTTAAATTTTTATTGTGTATTGAAAAGATAAGCGATACATTCTACAAAATTTTTATTCTTTTTCAATCAAGGAGAAAAATATGCATTTTTTGAAAAAAGTGCTTACCGTACTAACATTAGGTTTCTGCACGCTATCTGTACAATCTTCCCCTTTTAGCATCAGCGAGCAACAAATTAACCAGTATTTAAGTGAAAAAGGTACGATTAATGACAAGCTCGGTATTCCGGGGTTATTTTCCGTGGATTACGCACTGAAAGATTTAGTGACTCAAATAGGGCAAACTGAAAGTAATCGTGTTGAAATGAGTGGTTTGGCTGATACGCTTATTCGTTTATCTGGTAAAACCTATCCGGCTAAATTGCATTTAACCTTTGATGCGGTTCCAGAATATAACGCAGAAGAGGGGGCGCTCTATTTAAAAAATCTGCGAATTTTACGCTGGTCTGGCGAACCTAATAGTGTGATGGATCAACTTCAAGATGTTATGCCGCTATTAAGTGATGGTGTGGCAGCCTTATTAAGTCAGATGCCAGTTTATACCTTGGATGAAAGTGATATGAAACAAATGCTGATTAAGAAATTTGCCAAAGAAATTAAAGTTGAGAAAGGTCGATTAGAATTAATTGGTGGAATGTTTTAACAATAAGGGCGTATTAAACGCCCTTTTTTATAACTCAATGATAGCTCGCAAACCTTTAACTTGTCCGTTGGATTCAATATTTTCTAATCGGAAACGGTAGTGATGCAATTCTGCTATTCTTGCCACAATAGACAATCCAAGCCCACTTCCCTTTTCATTTTGTCCTGCAGGACGATAAAAACGCTGCCCTAATTTTGCTAGTTCTTCTGGCGCAACACCACCGCCATTATCTTCAATAAGAATTTTACGAGGCTGCAAAATTACACGAACCTGAGTGCCTTGAGGACAATATTTTATGGCATTATCTAATAAGTTTCGTAGCATTTGTGCAAATAATAATGGCTGCCCTTGCCTAATGGCAGGATCTCCTTGATGATCAAACTGCAATTCGATTTGGCGTTGCTGTGCACTTAAATATAACTCACTGATAAGTGAAGTTATAATTTCTGACCAATGAATAGGCTCCTGATGATTTAATTCTTTAAGATTATCTAATCGGGAAAGCGTAAGAAGCTGTTCGATTAATTGAGTTGCTCGATCGATACCTTGGGTTAAATGCGCTAAGGCCGTTTCACGAGTTTGTGCATCATCGCCAGCTAACTGTGCGACTTCTGTTTGAATACGCAATGCCGCTAATGGGCTACGTAATTCATGCGCAGCATCAGAGACAAAACGTCTTTCCCGTTCCAACTGCTCACTGGTACGTGTGAAAAATTGATTTAAATTTCTGACCAACGGTAGAATCTCTGCTGGCACATCATCGGTTTCTAATAATGATACATCACCTGGTCGGCGAGCTTGTACGTTTCGACTCAATCGATTAATTGGTTTTAATGCACGATAAATCACAATAAATGCAACCAATAATAATACTGGTAATCCAGCAAACCAAATCCCTGTTTGACCGAAGACCATTTTATTGACCAACTCTTCGCGGTATTCCAATTCTTGTCCCACCGCAATGACAAGTTCACCTTTACCGACAGGCTGCCAATAAATCAACCATTCATCGTCATCATCTAAAATATGTTCTTTGCTAAAACCCGTCTTATTTTGAAAAATAAATTTGTCGCCATTATCGCCATCGGTTAATAGTCTTTCGCCTTTGTTAGAAAATATAGCAAAGGCTAGAGCATCATTATCGTAATGACGTTTCTGCGGTTTAAATCCACCACGTGGAAAGTTAGCATTTTCATCTAATAAGACATTTTTCAAATCAGACGTTGCTAAACGCTCGGCAAAAAGCACTTGTTGTGCATTAAACACATCTTTTACTTCTTTTTTGACAACCGTCCATGCAACAGCTGTGGCAATGCACCACACGCAAAGTGCGGTCAAACTTAAACCGATTAAGAGACGAAAACTCAGTCGTTTATTTTTCATTAACTTGTCCTAAAGCATAGCCTACGCCATGTACGGTACGAATAAATTGTTTGCCCAGTTTTTGACGCAAATTATAAACATGTACATCTAATGCACCGCTACTTAATTCTTCATCCCAATTAGATAGTTTTTCCTCGATAGTCGAACGTGAAAGCACCCGTTCTTTATTCAGCATAAAAAGCTCGAGTAGCTTATATTCACGCCCAGTTAATATAATTTCATTGTTATCCAGCCAAGCTTTACGCTGAGCAGGATCGAGTTTCACACTACCATGCTCAATTTGAGGATTGACTTGTCCGTAACGACGACGAATTAATGCTTGTAATCGCACGACAACTTCTGCCAACGCAAAGGGTTTGCAAAGATAATCATCTGCGCCCTGTTGAATACCTTTAATTCGCTCATCCAACGTATCTCGTGCAGTTAAAATTAATACCGGTACATCCTGATTATTTGAACGCCATTGTTTTAACACATCTAAACCATCTAATTTAGGCAGAGTTAAATCCAATACCACCGCATCATAAGGCGCGCCGATTAAAGCATTTAATCCACTTTGACCATCGGTAAACCAATCCACAATAAAGCCTGATTTTGTTAAACCAATTTGTAGACCATTGCCGATGAGAGCATCGTCTTCTACTAATAAAACTCGCATAATATTGACCGCACTTTTATCTTTCTCAAAACGAAAAAATGGCGGGCTTTTGCCCACCACTTTAAATTATATGAATTATTGCGCTTTTTCAACGCTAATTACTTCAAGCTCTGGTTTTTCAAAAGGTTCATTATCCAATTTACCGTAAACGCGGATTTTATCCTGAGGTCCCACATTTAAACCATTCCAAACGCGGTTTTTAATTTCCAATTTAATTTGGTCTGTACCATCAGTGAAAAGATATTCATCACCATCAATTTGTTGAGTAATGTTACCTACTAAGCTAATCATAGAATTATCTTTTGCAGATAGTGCTTGTTTAACTGTAAGTTGTTGACCTTGATCACCACCTTGGAAACCACCTTGTGCATTGTTACCATTAAAACCAGCAAATGCTGCTGAAGTCGATAAAGCTAAAAGGGTTGCTAAAGCAAATTTTTTCATTATGTTCTCCTAAATAAAATTAAGCATAAATTAATCATGTTTCAAAGCGAAGGATTATCCTTATTGCCGCCCTGTTGATGCTTATTAAACACAACAAATCTTAATGAAATCTTAAGCAACCTTAAGATTTTTAAAATTTTTAAAAATTACCAACAAAATCGTTCATTAACTAAGTTATCTTGGCGTTCTTTTTCCCATTTTGCTTTATTTTCTGGATTAGCAAAATAGCGGTCTTGCTCAACTAAACGGGCATTAAGTTTTGCTTCTGCTTCTTTTAACGCTTGTTTTCTATCTTGATGCTTGCTTGGTAATTGAGGTAAAAACACCGCCTGATACGGATGATTTTTTGCCCAGTCAATCGCATCTTTCGCCGCCTTGTGTTGCTTCTTCAAATCACAGAATGCATAGGGATTAACATGCTGTCCCACTAATTGCCCAAATGCCGTATTATTCGATACCGTCAATTTATCTAAATCCAACACATATAACGCGGTGATTAAACGGTTTTGCCCACGATAAAACCATTTTACCGCCTCATCACGCAAGCCAAAATCATAAGCACGAGCAGAAAGTGCAAACATTGTCATCGGAGAAACAAAATCCACTTTTTTCTCAATAATATTGACCGCACTTTCAAAATCTTTTTGTGTATTTTTCAGTAATAACGCATCAATATCTTTGTTCACATTAATCTGTTCAAGTCGCCCATCTCTGGCATCGTAATAAGGCTTTACATACATATCAATATGCTTAACCGGCTCTTTTGAAATCGAGCTACAAGCCGTTAATAAAAGTGCGGTTGAAATCCATGTTAATTTTAGAAAGGTTCGCATGTTATTCCCTTATGATGAATATTGGCTCGCTATATTACAACAAAAGAGCCGTGAGTTTTACTTCTCTTTCTTCTATAATGAGCAAAATTTTGTTTTATTTTGTTTCATGAAAATCCATCTTATTCAGCGCCAAATCACCTTAGATTTCGATAACCAAACTTCTCTGCTTAACTTTTTAGAACAACATCAAATTCACCATGAATATCAATGTCGTTCTGGCTATTGTGGTTCTTGTCGCGTGAAGATCAAAAAAGGCAAGGTTTCCTACGCCGATGAGCCCCTTGCCTTTATTCAACCCGATGAAATTTTGCTGTGTTGTTGTCGGGTGGAAACGGATATTGAATTAGATCTGTGATAAGCATATTTATTAAGATGCTTTCCTCTAACTGCCTTGAGCTCATTGTGTTTTATGTAAGCTACTTAAAACTATCTTGCTTATCCACGCGTAATGATTTTATACATCAATAGGCTAATGCTAATACACACCCATATAATGGGACATGTATTACGCCGAACCCATCGTTTAAATCGGTCCAGTGAAGATAAATGTGTTACTTGGATGTCATCCGGGTGAATATATACCTCTTCTAAAGAAAGATATGTTTCACCTTCATCACCTCTTACTCTTGTACCATCATTTAGTTTGTTGGCAATGGCGATCAATTTCTCGATATGTTTATCATCCTTAGTATTAATGTAATATTCGCCCTCAATCCCTTCCGTATAAAAAATAGTAAAAGATTCATCTTCCTTGTCATAATAGAATTCAAGCTGACCATGTTCATCTAAGGATTCCTGCATATTGAATTCTTTCAAGAGGAAATCTCTAAAATCATTTTTATTAAAGATTAATTTATGAGAATTATCTTCCGTATTCACTAAAGAAACATGATAAGCCATTATCTATCCTCTATTTGGTATTACTGCTAATTACTTAAAAAATAGGCACTCGCTGAGAAGCGCGTGCCTTTATATGGTAAGTGTATTAAAAAAAATCAAAGACAACTGTTATAAATTATTCAAATCCAACACATCTGTCATATCAAACAATCCGTGAGATTGTTTTTCTAGCCATTTACCTGCACGCACTGCACCATTTGCAAAGGTCATACGACTTGATGCTTTGTGAGCAATTTCAACGCGCTCACCAATATCCGCAAACCAGACACTATGCTCACCCACTACATCAGAGGCACGAATGGTAGAGAAACCAATTTCATCACGTTTGCGTTCACCTGTAATGCCTTCACGACAAAATACGCCATGCGTTTTCAAATCACGACCAAGGGTTTTCGCAATATGTTCGCCCATAGAAAGTGCGGTGCCAGATGGTGCATCTACTTTGTGGCGGTGGTGCGCTTCAATAATTTCGATATCGCAATAATCGCCCATCACTTTGGCGGCTTTTTCTAAGAGTTTAAACACCAAATTTACACCCACACTGAAGTTGGATGCAAATACAATGGCGATTTTTTCCGATGCAGCTTGAATTGCGGCTTTGCCTGCATCATCAAACCCTGTGGTACCAATTACCATCTTTTTGTTATTAGCGACACAAAATACGATATGCTCAAGAGTGCCTTCTGGACGCGTAAAATCAATCAGCAAATCAAAGTTGTCTTTTTCCGTATTTAAATCATCTGATACTTTGATACCTAATGCACCAATACCCGCAAGCTCGCCAGCATCTGAACCAACTAAAGAAGAACCTTTACGCTCAAAAGCAGCACCTAATTCTGCCCCTTCTGCATTATGTACGGCTTGAATTAATTGACGCCCCATTCTTCCGCCAGCACCGGCGATCGCAATTTTTAATGTCATGTTTTATCCTTTTTTATCAAATTAAAGCGTGTTGAACGCCACTATAAATTAAATAGATTCCGAAGAAAATAAAAATTAGCCCTGCTGCATTATCAATATAGCGACTATATTGGCTATAAAACTGTTTTGCAACAGAACGCGAAAAAAGCACTGAAATGATGTAGAAATATAAAAAGGTTTCTATGGTAATCACGGCAAGTGCGGTCAAAATTTGCGATGTTTCGGTAATATTCACTAAAACTAATGACATCACACTGCTGAAATAAATCACGACTTTAGCATTAGATAAATTGACCAATAAGCCTTTCATAATGCTCGTTAAGGTTGATTGATTTGGCACATTTGCATTCTGCTTTTCATCAAAAAACGCATTGGTTTTTACTTTTGCCATTTTAATGCCGAGATAAACTAAATACGAACCACCAAGCATCATCACAATGCCTTGAACAATTGGAATGGTGACAAAAATAATGGCAAGGCCTAAAACGGCAGCCGTTGCCCAAATTAATACACCTATGGTAATTCCAATCACGCCACCAATAGCTTCTCGACGAGAACTCATAGCTGAAATTCGGCTGACATAGAAAAAATCTGGACCAGGCGAAAGTAAACCAACAAGATGAATAATCATCAAATTTAGCATGGCAAGCCTACAATACGTAATATCACGATCACGATAACCGCATAGATTGCCGCTAAAACGTCATCCACCATAATGCCAAAACCACTTTCCAGTTTTTGGTCAAAATAACGAATCGGATAAGGTTTTAAGATATCAAAGAAACGGAACAGTACAAAGGCAATGACAATCCAAGGTAAGGATAACGTTGGAATTGCGGCTAACACGATAAATACCCCAACAAATTCATCCCAAACAATGGAACCGTGATCATGAACGCCCATATCATCTGCGGTTTTTTGACATAGATAACAGCCGAGCGCAAAGCAAAGTGCGGTCAAAATTAAGAAGATTTTTAGTCCAAGGCAAGCTAATAATGCCGAACCTAAAATCGTTCCAGCTAAACTTCCCCATGTACCTGGTGCAGGACGAATGAGTCCTGAACCAAAACCTAATGCAAGTAAATGAACTGGATTTTTTAAGCTGACTCTATCAAGTGGTAAACTATTCATTATTTATCCTTAAAATGATCGAAACCAGACGGCGCTTGATAATTGATTACACGTCCATCTTTTAAAAAAGTAATCTGATTGTTATTTTGCGGAACAATTTTTCCGATACAGGTACAAGGTACATTCAACGATTGAGATAACTTCTCAATCTCAGATTTTTTATTGGCGGGAATCGTAAAGCAAAGCTCATAATCTTCCCCGCCACTTAATGCAAACGCTTCTGCTTTTTCTAAGCTATATGTTTTTTTGAGTGATGTAGATAAAGGCAAAGAAGATAACTCAATCTCCGCAGAACATTGGCTTCTCGTTAAAATATGTCCTAAATCAGCGACAAGACCATCTGAAATATCAATGCATGAATGCGCTACATCTATTAAGGCCTGACCTAATTCAACGCGTGGCGTCGGGTGAAAATGGCGTTTTACTAAAAATTTAGTATCAAAATCGACCGCACTTTTACCCTGTAAGATCCAATTTAAACCCGCCGCACTATCACCTAACGTACCCGATACATAAATTAAATCGCCAACCTTCGCGTTATGTCGGAATAAGGCCTTTCCTTTTGGTACGAAACCTTGTGCCGTAATGGTTACAGAAAGTGGGCCTTTCGTTGTATCGCCACCAATTAACGTCACATCATATTGATTTAATGTATCAAACAGACTTTGACTAAATTGGCTTAGCCAGTTTTCATCAACTTCAGGTAATGTCAGTGCAAGAGAAATCCAAGCAGGTTTCGCGCCCATAGCAGCTAAATCACTTAGATTTGTCGCGATAACTTTATAAGCTAAATCTTGGGGAGAAATAGAAGATAAAAAATGCGTGCCCTCGACCATTGTATCGGTGGTGATTGCAAGCTGATAGCCTTCTGGAATATGAGTGATCGCACAATCATCCCCAATACCAAAATCAACAAAGTGTTGATTGCCTTTTTGTATTGAGAAGTATCGCCCTATAAGATCAAATTCACCCGTACTCATTTTATCTGCGCACCAAAAAACAAAGGGCAGACATTTGTCTACCCTACATTTGAATAATTATTTGCGACCTAATGCAGGAGCGACTTTATCCAATACACCGTTAATGTATTTATGGCTTTCATCTGCACCAAACACTTTCGCCACCTCAATTGCCTCGTTAATCGCCACTTTATACGGCACATCAGGCTCAAATTGAAGTTCATAAACCGCTAAGCGTAAAATCGCTCTTTCAATCTGATCTAATTCATCTAATGCGCGATCTAAATAATGGCTCATTGAAAAATCAACGGCTTCTACATTCGCAACGGTTTGACGGAAAAGGCGGCTAAAATAAGGTTTATCCACACCTTTTAAATCTTGATCCACAACGAACGTGAGTTCCACTTGTTCTGGTGTATTACCAGAGAGTGCCCAAGAATATAATGCTTGAACCGCACATTCTCTTGCTCTACGACGTGGCGATACTTTTTTTACAGGTTCTTTTTTCTCTGTCATTTGAATTATGCCGCATCAATTTGTTGTAAAAGGTTCACCATTTCAAGTGCAGTTAATGCTGCTTCTGCACCTTTATTACCCGCTTTAGTCCCTGCGCGCTCGATAGCTTGTTCAATGTTTTCAGTTGTTAAAACACCGAATGCCACAGGGATTTCAGCTTGCATTGCTACTTGACCTAAACCGCTGCTTGCTTCGCCAGCCACATATTCAAAGTGAGCGGTACCACCACGGATTACCGTACCTAGTGCGACGATTGCATCAAATTTTTTGCTTTCAGCTAAACGACGTGCGACTAATGGAAGTTCATACGCACCTGGTGCACGAACGATTGTGATATTCTCATCTTTCACTTGTCCGATGCGTTTTAATGCATCTACCGCACCTTCTAATAAACTTTCATTAATAAAACTGTTAAAACGAGCAATCACCACTGCGATTTTAGCATTTGGCGCAGCTACCGCACCTTCTAAAACTTTCATACTTTTTCCTAATCTGAATGAATAATAAATTTGACGGTGGATTTTAGCATAAAAAGAAACCCTGTGGAAATAATCCGCAGGGTTTTCTATGAGTGGAAAAGAACTTACTTCTCGAGTTTTAACGGTTCAATTTTCCAGATGTTTTTCGCATATTCAAGAATCGTACGATCCGATGAGAAGAAGCCCATATTCACCATATTTTGAATGGTACTTGCTATCCATGCGTCACGATCTTGATATTTTTTATCTACCGCTTTTTGCGCTTCCACATAACTGCGGAAATCAGCAAAGGATTGATAATAATCGTGGTATTGTAAACCTTGAATTAGAGAATGATAACGGTTTGGTTCTTCTGGTGAGAAATCACCACGAATGATTTGGTCAATGACTTCACGTAACTGCTCGTCATTTTGATAATAATCAAACGGACGATAACCTTCGCGACGTAATGCTTCAACTTGTTCAACCGTATTACCAAAGATAAAGATATGATCCTTACCAACGTTATCTAAAATCTCAACGTTCGCACCATCAAGTGTACCCAATGTTAACGCACCATTTAAGGCAAACTTCATGTTACTGGTACCTGATGCTTCTGTTCCTGCAAGAGAGATTTGCTCAGAAATATCTGCTGCTGGAATGATTAATTGTGCAAGACTTACGCTGTAGTTCGGGATAAATACAACTTTTAAACGACCTTTTAAGCGCTCATCGTTATTGATGATATTCGCTACATCGTTAATTAAACGAATGGTTTGTTTTGCCGCATAGTAAGCCGAAGCCGCTTTACCCGCTAAAATAAATACGCGAGGCTGCCAATCTTTTTCTGGGTGAGACAACATTTCGTTGTAACGAGCAATAATATGTAACACATTAAGCATTTGACGTTTGTATTCGTGAATACGTTTTACTTGAACGTCAAATAATGCGTGTGGATCTAAATCGATGTTAAGTGTTTTCTTCACATATTGTGCTAATTTCACTTTGTTATCGTATTTGATATCTGCGACAGCACGCTTAAATTCACCTTTATCTGCAAACGCTTTAAGTTTTTCAATTTGGCTTAAATCGCAACGCCATTCAGAACCAATGTATTGATCAAATAAAGCTGCTAATTTCGGGTTCGCTACTGCAAGCCAACGACGTGGTGTAATGCCGTTTGTCACATTGGTGAAACGTTCTGGATAAATACGTGCAAAATCAGCAAAGGTTGAAGAAACCATAAGATCTGAGTGAATTGCTGCTACACCGTTTACTTTATGAGAACCAACAACAGACAACCAGCCCATGCGAACTTTACGTTGATGTCCTTCCTCGATAAGTGATACACGACGAATAAATTCCATATCGGTGGTGACATAAGTTTTCACATACTCAAGGAAATGATCATTGATTTCAAAAATCATTTGTAAGTGACGAGGTAAGATCTTCGCCATCATTTCTACCGGCCAGGTTTCTAATGCTTCTGACATTAAAGTATGGCAAGTGTAAGAGAAGATACGACGAGTTACATCCCAAGCGTTTTGCCATGAATAACCGTGTAAATCGATTAAGATACGCATTAACTCAGGAATCGCTAATGCTGGGTGAGTATCGTTCAAGTGGATCGCTACTTTATCTGCTAAGTTATCTAACGTGCCATGTGTTCTAAAATGACGACGAAGAATATCTTGTAAAGACGCTGATACTAAGAAGTACTCTTGACGTAAACGCAATTCACGGCCATTCCAGGTTGAATCATCCGGATAAAGTACGCGAGAAAGGTTTTGGTTAGCTGAACGAGTCGCTACCGCCGCTAAGTGATCACCACGGTTAAACTCAGCTAAATCAAATACTTCTCCACCATGAGCAGACCATAAACGCAACGTTGATGCTGAATCATTTTTATAACCAGGAATCATTTGGTCGTATGCAAGTGCGGTCACTTTTTCAGCCGGATTCCAAATACATTTTTTGCCTTCAAAATAAATATGACCACCAAAATCAATACTGAAACGTTTTGATGGACGCATAAATTCCCAAGGTGCGCCTTTTTCTAACCAATCATCCGGGCGTTCAACCTGTTGGCCATTTTCAATTTTTTGACGGAACATACCATATTCATAACGAATACCATAACCCATTGCTGGAATCGCTAACGTTGCAAGTGAGTCCATAAAACAAGCAGCAAGACGACCTAAACCACCATTACCTAAACCAGGATCCACTTCTTTTTCAATAATCTCTTCTAAATCAACATTTAATTCAGCCAAGGCTTTTTGTGCTACGTCATAAACACCTTCTGCGATCATCGCATTAGAAAGTGTACGGCCAATTAAGAATTCCATAGAAAGGTAATAAACACGACGGGTTTCTTCTGCACGAGATTGACGAGCGGTGGTAATCCAGCCTTCAGTCACTAAATCACGCACCGCATGAAGGGTCGCATTTAACCAGTCACGTTGACTCGCCTCTTTTGGTGAACGACCAATTAAGAAAATTAATTTATAAACAATTGCTTTTTTTACGCCTTCAACATCAAGACTTGGTCGATTGTAGAGAAATGGCGAATCAAAATTGTCCATGATCATAGAAAGTAAAACCTCAATAAAAAAAATCGCGCAAATTTTAAGCTTTTTTAGAAAAAAAACAACAAAAATCCCCCTTCAAAGGCGATTATTTTTGAAGGGAGAGTCAATCTATTGAATTATTGGTTTAAAATGCTTAAATAGAGTTGCTCATATTGAGCGGCGGCATTTTTCCAACTAAAGTCCTGTGCCATGGCGTTATTACGAACCATCGCCCAAACACGTTGTTTTTGCCATAATGCAAAAGCATGTTGGATAGCGTTTCGTAAATCATCTGCTTCGGCTTTTTGGAATACAAAGCCTGTTGCAGTACGATCTTTAATGGTTTCACTTGTACTGTTCGTAACAGTATCAGCTAATCCTCCAGTTGCACGAACAAGCGGCAATGTGCCATATTGCAAGCCATACAATTGAGTTAATCCACAAGGTTCAAAACGGCTTGGTACTAAAATTACATCACCACCCGCAACCATTAAATGTGAAAGCGCTTCGTCATAACCAATTTTTACTGCAATATTTTCTGGGTAACGTTGTGCTAATTGGTAAATTCCCTCTTCCAAATGTTTAGCACCGGAACCAAGAATCGCTAATTGACCACCTTGTTTCACTATTTCATCCGCTGTCGCAATCAATAAATCCACGCCTTTTTGTTCTGTTAAGCGCGTTATCATCACAAATACTGGAGCATCTGGCTGTTGTGGTAAATTAAAATAAGCTTGTAAATCGACTTTATTTTTCTTCTTACCCGCGATAGATTTCAATTTGTAGTGATGCTGAATATACGCATCACAACTTGGATGCCAAATTTCTTGATCTACGCCATTTAAAATCCCCACCAACTTACCTGACTCACGTAAGCCCGTTAGTAAGCCTTGCAAGCCATAAGCAAAGTCTGGTGTGGTAATTTCTTTCGCGTAAGTAGGGCTCACTGCTGTTACCATATCAGAATAATAGAGACCTGCTTTCAAATAGGAAATTTGACCAAATAACTCTAAACCATCAACATGGAACATCCCTTCTGGCAATCCAATTTCATGTAAATGGCGATGAGCAAATTGTCCTTGATAAGCCAGATTATGAATCGTAAATACCGATTTTGCCGGACGACCTTTATTGAAGAGATAAGCGGCGGCTAAGCCCGCATGCCAATCATGGGCATGAACCACTTCTGCTCGCCACCAACTATCTAAGCCTGTCGCAAGCTCTGCGCCTACCCAACCTAATAATGCAAAACGCTTATAGTTATCGGCATAATCATTGTAATCTGTATCATGATAAGGATTTCCTTCTCGCCAATAGAGATGTGGTGCATCAATTAGATAAATCCCTACGCCATTGTATTCGCCATAACGTAATACAACATGGCCTGCAAAATTATCAAATTCTGTCACGACATGCGTGTTCTCAATGCCCGCAGAAATTTTTGGATAAGCAGGCAATAAAATACGTGTATCAATACCAATTTCTTTTTGAGCAAAAGGTAACGCCCCTAAAACATCGGCAAGTCCACCGGTTTTGAGTAAGGGATACAGCTCCGAGCAAACATGTAAAACTCTCATAATTTTCCTTTTATACTTAAAATTGTGCTGTCATTGATAACAGCACAATTTTTTTAGTTCACCTAAAATACCGTCAAAATTAACCGCACTTTAATCTAAATGTTCTTCATTAGTGACTTCTTCGCCTTGCAATTTTTTCAACATTGCTGATGTAACGAGTACAACCTTACCAGTTGAACTTACTCGGAAACGTTTACTGTCTAGGGCTTTATCCACACCGATTTCCATACCATCTGGAATAATGCAATGACGATCAATAATGCAATCTTTCAATATACAATTTTTACCAATTTGTACTTGTGGTAATACAACACTGTGATCAACAGAAGAGCCTTCATTGATTTTAATTCTGTCGAATAAAACAGAGTTACTGATTGATGCATCGGTAATCACACAACCACCACCGATAAGAGAGTTATCTACTGGTTTTACATTCGCTTTTTTATAGAAGAATTTAGATGGATAAGCCTGTACTGGATTACCACGAATTGGCCAGCTTTGATCGTAAATATCTAATTGTGGATTTTCTGAAACCAAATCGATATTAGATTGCCAGAAACTATCAAGTGTACCCACATCACGCCAGTAAATCTCACCTTCAGTGTTACGACCCATGCAAGAACGGCTGAATGGATGCGCATAAAGCACGCCTTCTTCCAAGCATTTTGGCAAGACATCTTTACCAAAGTCATGAGATGTGCAAGGTGTGTTCACTTCTCTATCAAGCATTTTATAGAGATATTCAGCATCAAAGACATAGATACCCATTGAGGCTAATGATGTATCTGGTTTACCTACCATCGCTGGCGGATCTTTCGGTTTTTCAATGAAGGCTTTCACTTTCAGATTTTCGTTTACTGCCATCACACCAAATTCACTGGCTTCAGAACGTGGTACCTCAATACACCCTACTGTACATTTTGCTCCACTTCTCACGTGATCCATCAACATGACACTGTAATCTTGTTTATAGATATGGTCTCCCGCAAGAATCAAAATATATTTTGGACGATAGTGATTGCGAATAATCGCCATATTTTGATACACCGCATCCGCTGTACCACGGTACCAGGTAGAATCATCAATTTGTTGACGAGCCGGTAACATATCAACGAATTCGCCACGCTCTTGCGGTAAGAATGACCAACCTGTTTGTAAGTGGCGTAATAAAGAGTGAGCGGCATATTGAGTCACCACACCGATACGATTAAGACCGGAGTTAATACAGTTGGAAAGCGCAAAATCAATAATGCGACGATTACCGCCGAAATATAACGCAGGTTTAGCACGTTTGTCTGTTAATTCATGTAAACGAGAACCACGACCGCCGGCTAAAATAAGCACTAAAGTATCTTTAACCAATTCATATTTATTAAGATCACTTTTCATAACAAACTCCATAGTTTTAATCCTCCATATGTTCCAACACTTCAAATGCCACACCACTCACATCACATTGTTGAATCACTCTGTTTCCAATATCTGCAATCTTTTTCCATCTTCCATTTGGTAAATAAAAAGATTGCGCTTCAGTTTTTGCATTAATTAAGAAAAGGTAGCGACCATCCAACATCACTTGTAAGGCTTTTCTTTCCCGATTATGCCAATCGTCTAGGGTCATCGGGTTTCCACCACAATTCAACCACGCGACATTTTCATTCGACCACCAAGCATCCTGCTGCAAACTTTGAATTTTTTTTCGTAATACTATTGTTTGCTTGGTAAAGTCAAATAAGGTTTGGTTAAAATCATCCCACTTTAACCACGTAATTTCGTTATCTTGGCAATAAGCATTGTTATTGCCATATTGGCTATTGCCGAACTCATCTCCGGCAAGCAGCATAGGTACACCATTTGCCAGTAATAAAGAGCCTAATAAGCTTTTTTCTGATAAAACACGGTTATTTTCGACCGCACTTTGCCATTCATCTGCTAAATCGAGTTGAGAACCTTCAACTCCATGATTGTAACTATAGTTTTCATTCCGTCCGTCACGGTTCTCTTCACCGTTAGCTTCATTGTGTTTATGGTTATAGCTCACTAAATCTCGCAACGTAAAACCATCATGGGCTGTAATGAAATTCAAGCTACCATGCGGTAATCGACCTTCACGATTAAAGATATCGCTAGAGCCCGCAAAACGCTCTGCAAAGGCCCCCACTTCACCACTTTGCCATAACCAAAAAAGGCACATATCATCACGGAAACGATCATTCCATTGAGAGAAATAAGCGGGGAAATGCCCAACTTGGTAGCCGTAATGACCGATATCCCAAGGCTCTGCGATTAATTTAATTTGTTGTAGAACGTCATCCTGTTCCATTTCTGCAAACAATTGTGCATGTGGATTGAAATCAGGTGTTTCACGACCAAGCACTGTGGCTAAATCAAAGCGGAAACCATCTACATGGCATTCAGTCACCCAATAACGTAAGCAATCTAATACCCATTTGCGAGTGACATCATTGGCAAGATTGAGCATGTTGCCACAGCCTGTCCAGTTCGTATAATCTCCTTGCTCGTTTTGCCAGTAATAGGTTTTGTCATCAATACCACGCTGACAAAATGTTGGGAACGTTTTTTCAGATTCAGCCGTATGGTTAAATACGACATCCAAAATCACTTCAATGCCTGCTTGATGCAAGACTTTCACCATGCTCTTAAACTCATTTAAAGGCTGTTTTTGATCAGCTGCGTAGCTCGGTTCTAAAGCAAACATGGCTAATGGGTTGTAGCCCCAATAATTACGTAATCCTTTTTCTTGCAAATGCGGTTCATCAATGAAGAAATTGACTGGAAGCAATTCAAGGCTGGTAATACCCAATGATTTAAAATAGGCAATATTTTCGGGGTGTGCTAACGCCGCATAAGTGCCCCGAATATTTTCTGGAATACGGGAATTTAATTGGCTAAATCCTTTAACATTCAGTTCATACACAATGGTTTGAGCCCAAGGGATAGACGGCTTACAATCCCCTGACCAATCAAAATGCTCATCCACAATGCGACCTTTAGGTGCAACCGCTGCATTATCTCGTTCATCATTTAGCAAGAAAATTGAACGGGCTTCTGGTGAACTTAAATCGGGTTTATGAGTGACCGCTTTCGCATAAGGATCAAGCATTAGTTTTTGCGGATTAGCTAAAGTGCGGTCATTTTTGCCTGTGATTCTAAAAGCATACTCATCATTCAGCTCAACGCCCTCGATTGCCACATGCCAAATATCATTGGTTCTGCTCATGGCAAAACGGCTTTCTTTGCCATCACGGAACAAGCAAAGTTCAACAACATCTGCTGCACTAGAAAACAGCGCAAAATTCGAAATTTTTAGGCCGTTTTCCAGCATTTGCGAATATCCCATTGGGGAAGGTTTACCATTGTTATAAATACTAAACATCGTGTTCTTCACTATTGGTATGCTTTATATTTTAAATAGATTGTTGCTAGTGGCGGAATGGTCACGCTAATCGAGTTGTCACGTCCATGACTTGCGATAGCTTCACTTTTCACTGAGCCGAAATTACCTACATTTGAACCTTGATAGTACATTGAGTCCGTATTTAAAATTTCTTCGTATTCACCCGCTGCATTCACACCGATACGGTAGCCTTCGCGTGGCACAGGTGTAAAGTTACTGATCACGATAATGCGTTCACCCTCACTACTTTTACGTTCAAAAGCAAAGACTGAATTTTCCGCATCATCTACCACTAACCAATTAAAGCCTTCCGGTTCACCGTCTAACTCAAAGAGCGGTGCATTTTTTTGATAAATTCCGTTCAAATCTTTGACTAATTGCAATACGCCTTTATGCCATTGGCCACCATGATTTTCATCAAGTAAGAACCAATCCAAGCTTTCTTCATAATTCCATTCACGACCTTGAGCAAATTCATTACCCATGAATAACAATTTCTTACCTGGATAGCCCCACATATAACCGTAGTAAGCACGCAAGTTAGCGAATTTTTGCCATGCATCGCCCGGCATTTTGCCGAGTAACGAACATTTGCCGTGTACAACTTCATCGTGAGAAAGCGGTAACACAAAGTTTTCGCTGTATTGATAAATCATTCCGAAGGTCATTTTGTCGTGATGATAACGACGATAAACTGGATCGAGTGTCATATAACTTAGGGTGTCATTCATCCAGCCCATGTTCCATTTGAAATTAAATCCAAGCCCGCCATTTTCTGTCGGATGGGTTACGCCACCGAAAGAAGTAGACTCTTCCGCAATGGAAATAGCACCGGTCATTTCAGAATGGATTTTCCAGTTGGTATGTTTTAAGAACTCAATAGCTTCTAAGTTTTCACGACCACCATATTGATTTGGGATCCATTCCCCTTCTGCACGGCTATAATCGCGGTAAATCATTGATGCGACCGCATCCACACGAATACCATCCACACCAAAGCGTTCTAACCAATACAGTGCATTACTGGATAAGAAGTTTTTCACTTCATTACGGCCATAGTTATAAATCAAGGTATTCCAGTCTTGATGATAGCCTTCACGAGGGTCTGCATGCTCGTATAAAGCTGTACCATCAAATGCCACTAAACCGTGAGTATCACTTGGGAAGTGTCCTGGCACCCAGTCTAAAATCACATTAATGCCTGCTGTGTGTGCTTTTTCGACTAAGCGTTTAAAGCCTTCAGGTGTACCAAAACGGCTAGTTGGAGAATACAGACCGATCGGTTGATAGCCCCAAGAACCATCAAATGGGAATTCAGAAATTGGTAAAAACTCAATATGAGTAAAGCCCATATGTTTTACATAAGGGATAAGCTCATCAGCAATTTGGTCGTAATCAAGCCAGAAATTATTTTCTAAATTACGACGCCATGACCCCAAATGTACCTCATAAATTGAAATTGGTTGGTTACGTTGGTTAGCTTTACGACGTTGTTCAGTCATTTCCACCACATCTGGCAACATGCTGATTTCTGATGCAGTATCCGGACGTAATTCAGAGCTAAATGCATAAGGGTCGGCTTTTAAACGAAGGTTGCCATAGCAATCAATTAATTCAAATTTATAGCGTTGACCAAGACTAGCTTTTGGTAAGAATAATTCCCACACACCACTTGCTGGATGGAAACGCATTGGATGACGGCGACCATCCCAATAGTTGAAATCACCAACCAATGAAACACGTTTAGCATTTGGTGCCCAGACACGGAAATTTACGCCTGGTACACCATCACATTCGGTAAAGTGTGCGCCTAGTACTTCATAAGGACGTAATAACGAACCTTCAGCCAATAACCATTGGTCTAAATCATTAATCATTGGATGGAAACGGTAAGGATCTTCAATAAGATGTACATCCGAT
The DNA here is from genome assembly GCA_905205995.1 of uncultured Haemophilus sp. GTDB lineage: Bacteria > Pseudomonadota > Gammaproteobacteria > Enterobacterales > Pasteurellaceae > Haemophilus_D. Next base: position 19,353 of record CAJLFU010000001.1, read on the forward strand.
CCCCAATACACTTTAAATTGATAAGCAAAAAAGTGGTTCACATCTGGCACGATAGCGGAGAAAAAGCCACGTTCATCCACTCTTTCTAAAGCAACTACCATGGATTGACTTTCTTTATCAATCACTTCCACTTTATCCGCATCGGGTAATAAACCGCGGATCTCAATACCATTGTGGGTTTCATGCATGCCTAATACAGCAAAAGGATCGGCCTGTTTACCATCAAAAAATGAATTGATTACTGATTGGGCGACTAATTTCGTCATTACATACTCCTTTATGCTTTGCGAGCTTGATCAATTTGAGTAAAAAATGTTTTTAAGTTTTCGTCATTAAAAATCAGCTCTAAGGATTGTCCGAGTTTCTTCTGCCAGTTTGGATATTCTGTTGAAGTCCCTGGCAGATTGAATGAAATTTCTTGTCCGATTAAGTTCTCTAATTGAACACCAATTAAAGCACTTTGACTGTGGGCCAAATAGCGATGGATTTGACGGTTAAGGTTATCGTGCATCGCCATACTTAAAGCGTCACCGTGATAATCTGGTGGTAAATAGCCATAGTGATGCAAGCTATCAATCATGGCTTGTTTGTCAATGACCCGTTGATCATATTTTTCTTTTAGCACATCGCCTTTTAAAATATTGAGTTCATCAAACAACTCTAAATCACGGCAATGCCAGAAACTTTGCAAGGACGGCACATCGTGTGTACCAATCGTCGCATAAGCATTGCGTGGGAATTCATTCGCATGTGGATATTGGCGATTGCGTTGAGCAAAATACAACACAAAATACGAGAAAATTCGAAACTCGTTTAATTTCCACCGCACTTCATCTGGTACTGTACCTAAATCTTCACCGATGATGAGGCATTGATTGCGTTGGCTTTCAATGGCTAGAATTGCCATCAACTCATCAAACGGATAATGCACATAAACACCATCAGCCGCTGTTTTGCCTTCTGGAATTAACCATAAACGGAACAAGCCCATTACGTGATCGATACGTAAAATACCAAAATGCTGCATATTGGCACGAAGCATTGTAATCACTGCAGCAAAGCCTGTTGCCTTTAATTGGCTTGGATTGTAAGGCGGTAAATTCCAGTTTTGACCGACTGGACCAAGTGGATCTGGTGGTGCACCTACCGAGGCTTTCACGCAATAAAGCTCTGGTTGCGACCACACATCTACACTACCGCGTGAGCTATTCACAGCCAAATCACCATAGATACCTAAACGCATGCCTACTTTTTGGCAAAGATGTTTTAGGTCATTCAATTGTTGTTCAGTTAGCCATTGCAACCAGGCGAAAAAGTCAATTTCCGATTTATATTGTTTAATTAATGCTTTACGTTTTGCAGCTGTGAGATGTTGCCATTCTTCACGCCAACCTAACCAACCAATAGTGTTTTCTTCAGCTTGTTGATTGGCATGTTCAATTTTGTCTAAAACATTAAACAAGCCTTGTAAAACCAATGCCTCGCCTTGCTCTTTTTGATAAGCTGCAAACGCTTCACGACGTTTGATAATTGCGGCAGATTTACTGCGTTGACTAAAGGCAAAGAGTTGTTCAAGTGCGGTTAGTTTTAATTTAGTTACCGCACTGTAATTTACCGTATCTTGGTCGCGTAAAGATTGAATTAAGTTGGCGATATCCGCAGAGTTAACCCAATTTTGTACCGATTTTGCCAATTTAAATTCTGGCAATGCCGTTACATCAAGATAAATAAAGTTCAACCAACGACGAGAGGAAGAGCTATAAGGGCTCGCCCATTCTGGTACAGATGGATAAAGTAAATGTAACGGGTTAATTCCGACAAAATCCGCGCCATGCTCAGCACTTTTCTCAATCAAATACGCTAAATCTGAAAAGTCACCAATACCCCAGTTATGTTTTGAACGTAAGCTATAAAGCTGAACATTCACACCCCAGGCTTTTTGTTGTTCTAATAAAGGCGGTTGATACGCTGTTCTTGGTGAAACCAAAATTTGAACCGAGAAAGTTTGTTGGGCGATAAAAATCACCAAACGATAATAGCCAAAAGGCAAAGCAGGCAACGAAAGTGAGGTTGAATATGGAATTGTTTTTTCAAACAGAATTTGGTTTTGCTCGTCGAGCAATTGATAACGCAAAGAAGCATCAGGAGGAGAAGAAAACGCGGTTAAATCATAATGAATGGGTTCGTTTTCAAAGGCACAAATTACATCTTGGAACGGCTGGTTTTGTCCAATATTCGGCGGAAATTGCAACTGCTCGATAAAATAATCAATAGAGCTTGGCGATGCATAAATTAAATGCCCGTCAATATCATAATGGGAAAGTGAAATGCCAAGTTTTTCAGCGGATTGTTTAATGGATGAGGTCATTTGCATACACCTTATAATACATCTACATAATACTTATTAAGTATTATAGGTAAGCACAGTTGAAATACAATTGCCAATCTCGCAAATTGTGACCTAAATCAAAAAACGAAGTTTGAAGAGAATAAAAAAGCACCTAAATCAGAATTATTCGGTTTCAATGACAAATTCAAACCAATCAATCACATCTTCTTCATGCACGCCATCTTGAATTAAAATGCCTGCTTTTTTCACAGAGTCAGGAGCACCACTGACTAATGGATGCCATTCGGGCAAAGGCTTACCCTCATACAATAAACGATACGCACAGGTATTCGGCAGCCAACCAAAATCAGGCAAATTCTTTTTGGTTAATTTAGTGCAATCACTTTCGATTTTAAAACGTTCAGGATAATTACGACACTTTCCAGTTTCTACATCTAATAGATTGCAAGCAATGCGTGTGTAATAGAGTTTTTCACGCTTGCCTCGCCCTTGAATGTATTTTCGATAACAGCATTTTCCACAGCCATCACATAAGGCTTCCCATTCGGATTCCGTCATTTCAAGGAGCGATTTTTTTTGCCAAAAATGAGATTCAAATTGCATAGTGAAACCAATAAAAAAGTGCGGTCAAAATTTACGTGATTTTTGACCGCACTTTGTTGTTTAGAATTAGAAGCCTTCTTTTAAGCTTACGGTTAAGTTAAACACTAAGTGCTCTGGGCTGCTATCTTTGTTATCCGCACAGAAATAACCTTCGCGTTCAAATTGGTAACCTTTTTCTGGTTCCGCATTTGCGAGGCTTTGTTCTACAAAACCGTGTTTTACCACTAAAGAGGTTGGATTTAACACGCTTTCGATTTCTTCTGCTGCACCTGGGTTTGGTACGGTGAAGAGACGTTCATATAAACGGAACTCCGCTGGATTATTATGCACTGCAGATACCCAGTGAATTACCCCTTTTACTTTGCGACCATCTGCTGGATTTTTACCTAAAGTTTCAGGATCGTAAGTACAGAAGATCGTGGTGATTTCACCATTTGCATCTTTTTCGACACGTTCAGCTTTAATCACGTAAGCGTTACGTAAACGCACTTCTTTACCTAATACTAAACGTTTATATTGCTTGTTCGCTTCTTCACGGAAGTCTGCGCGATCAATATAAAGCTCTTTCGTAAACGGTAATTGACGTTCACCTAATTCAGGGCGATTTGGGTGATTTGGTGCCGTTAAGGTTTCTTCGCCTTCAAAGTTTTCAATCACAACACGAACAGGATCAATCACCGCCATTGCACGTGGTGCGTTTTCGTTTAAATCTTCACGAATACAGGCTTCAAGTGCAGAATACTCTACGACATTATCTTGTTTCGTCACACCAATACGACGACAGAATTCACGTAACGAAGCTGGTGTATAACCGCGACGGCGTAAACCTGAAATCGTTGGCATACGAGGATCATTCCACCCATCCACAATGCCATCATTCACTAATTTCAATAATTTACGTTTAGACGTTAATGTGCCTTCTAAATTTAAACGAGAGAATTCGTATTGGTGTGGCAATGGACGTTCAATACTAATATTTTCCAACACCCAGTCATATAAACGACGGTTGTCTTGGAATTCTAATGTACATAGAGAGTGTGTAATACGCTCAATCGCATCAGAGATACAGTGAGTGAAATCGTACATTGGGTAAATGCACCATTTGTCACCGGTTTGGTGATGGCTCGCAAATTTAATACGATAAAGCACAGGATCGCGCATGACCATAAATGGCGATGCCATGTCGATTTTTGCACGAAGACTTAATGTACCTTCGGCAAACTCACCGTTTTTCATTCTTTCAAACAATGCGAGGTTTTCTTCGATACTACGATCACGATACGGACTGTTTTTACCTGGCTCAGTTAATGTACCACGATATTCACGCATTTGGTCTGGTGAAAGTTCATCTACATAGGCTAAACCTTTTTCGATTAACTCAATGGCATAGCCATAAAGTGCATCGAAGTAATCTGATGCATAACGCGGTTCGCCTTCCCATTTAAAGCCTAACCATTCCACATCCGCTTTAATAGAATCCACATATTCCACGTCTTCTTTCACCGGATTGGTATCGTCAAAACGTAGGTTACATAGACCGTTATATTCTTTTGCTAAGCCGAAGTTTAAGCAAATCGATTTAGCGTGGCCAATATGCAAATAGCCATTTGGCTCAGGCGGGAAACGAGTATGAACACTTTTGTGTTTACCCGAAGCTAAATCTTCATCAATAATTTGAGTAATGAAATTGTGTGTGCGGGTATTTTCCGCATTTTCTAGGATGTGTTCTGTATTGCTCATAAATTTCTCAATAAATTGAAAATAATTTCCTCATTCTATACGAAAAGTCAGGCGTTGTGAATTTGATCCCAAAACTAACCGCACTTTCATCGAATTAACACTGAATTTTTTGAGATTTTTAGGTCTAACTTGAAGATTTTTCGTGCAAACTGAAAAGTTTACCTTTAGAATACACTTCACTGAACAAACGTTCATTTTTTATTTAGGATGACAAAGTCTTTATGAAAAAACGCTTTTTTATTTTACTCGGATTACTCATTGCTGCTGGTGCGGCTTATTATTTTTTCTCTAGCAATAGCAAACAAGAAACGACTTATCTTACTGAATCGGTTACACGTGGCAATGTTGAAAAAACCGTTGTCGCTTCTGGTTCAGTTGAAAGCGTGAATAAAGTTGATGTCGGCGCCCAAGCTTCGGGTAAAATCACCAAACTCTATGTCAAGTTAGGGCAAGAAATCAAAAAAGGCGAAATGATCGCTGATATTGATTCCACAACCCAAATTAATACCTTAAATACCAAAAAGGCGGCGTTAGTTAGCTATCAAGCACAATTAAAAGCGAAGAAAACCGCTTATGATGTTGCCCTTTCAAGCTATAACCGCTTATCAAAACTTTATACACAAAAAGCAACGTCTTTAGATAGTGTGAATACCGCAAAAAGCACACTTGATAATGCGAAAGCTGAAATGGAAGCCATTGAAGCCAACATCAAACAAGCTGAAATTGAAGTGAATACCGCTGAAACCAATGTGGGTTACACCAAAATCACCGCGCCAATGGACGGTACCGTTATTTCTGTGCCTGTTTCAGAAGGTCAAACCGTTAATGCTAACCAAACGACGCCAACAATTGTAACCATTGCCGATTTAAGCAAAATGAAAATTAAACCTGAGATTTCGGAAGGTGACATTACCAAAGTCAAAGCCGGTCAAGAAGTGAGTTTTACTATTTTATCGGATAGCCAAACCCTGTATCACTCTGTCATTGATTCTGTTGATCCTGCCAATACCACGACAAGTGATAGTTCTTCAACATCATCTTCGACAAGTTCAAGTAGCAGCTCAATGACCAGTGCGATCTACTATTACGCCAATGTTTTGATTGATAACCCTGACCGCACATTACGCATTGGGATGACGACAGAAAACAACATCAAAATTGCCAACGCGAAAGATGTGTTATTGGTTTCAAATATGGCCATTCAAAAACGTGATGGTAAAAGCTTTGTGAACGTATTAAATGACAAAAATCAACCTGAGCCACGCGAAGTCGAAATTGGTGTTCAAAATGATTTCAAAACTGAAATCAAATCGGGCTTAAATGAAGGTGAAAAAGTCATTGTGTCGCAAGTCGCGAATGGTGAACAAGTTGGCTCGATGCCTCGTGGTCCAAGAATGTTCTAAAAGTGCGGTAGAAAATTAATGAATATTATTGAAATTAAGGATCTCAACCGTTACTTCGGTGAAGGCGAAAATCGTGTTCATATTTTGAAGAATGTCTCTTTAAATATTGAAAAAGGCGATTTCGTCGCGATTATTGGGCAATCCGGTTCCGGTAAATCAACCTTGATGAACATCATCGGGTGTTTGGATACGGCAACCAGTGGCTCTTACAAAATTAATGGTAAAGAAACCATTGAATTAAGCAAAGATCAGCTTTCAGATTTACGTAGCCAAAAATTCGGCTTTATTTTCCAACGCTATAACTTATTGTCGAGCTTGATCGCAGCAGAAAACGTCGCCTTGCCTGCAATTTATGCGGGGATGTCGCAAGAAAAACGTCTTTCTCGCGCGAAACAACTTTTAGAAAAATTAGGTTTAGGCGATAAATGGCAAAATAAACCAAGCCAGCTTTCTGGTGGTCAGCAACAACGTGTGAGTATTGCGCGTGCGTTGATGAATGGCGGTGAAATTATTTTAGCCGATGAACCCACTGGTGCATTGGATTCACAAAGCGGTCAAAATGTGATGGAAATTCTGCGCCAATTACACGCAGAAGGCCACACTATTATTATGGTAACCCACGACCGAGAAATTGCCGCCAGTGCGAATCGCGTGATTGAAATTAAAGACGGCGAAATCATTGGCGATACACAAAAAGAAGCAGTAAAAAGTGCGGTCGAAAATCAAGCGAAATCTAAACCGCACTTTGGGTTCAGCAAAGATCAATTTGTTGAAGCCTTTCGTATGTCTGTAAGTGCTATTATTGCCCACAAAATGCGTTCTCTTTTAACCATGCTCGGGATTATTATCGGGATTACTTCTGTGGTTTCTGTCGTGGCATTGGGAAATGGTTCACAGCAAAAAATCTTGGAAAATATTCGAGGAATTGGGACTAGCACCATCACGATTTTTAATGGTACAGGCTTTGGTGATCGTCGTGCTGAACAAATGCAAAATCTTACGATTAATGATGCCACAGCCTTAAACCAACAAAGCTATGTACAAAGCGTCACGCCAAATAGCTCATCAAGTGGCACATTAATTTATGGTAACCAGACTTTCTCCTCGACCAGTTTAAAAGGTGTAGGCGAACAATATTTTGATGTAGATGGATTAAAACTAAAATCTGGTAATTTATTTTCTGCTCAAGATGTTGCTGATAGCAATCAAGTAGCCTTAATCGATGAAAGTGCGAAAAAATCCATTTTTCCAGATGAAAATCCTATTGGCAAAATCGTGATGTTTAATAAACGTCCATTACGCATTATTGGCGTGGTATCTGATAAACAAATGGGCGGAGCAAGCAGTTCACTTAATCTCTATGCCCCTTATACCACCGTGATGAATCGTATTTCGGGCAGCAAAAAAATTAGCTCAATTACAGTAAAAGTAGATGATTCCGTGAATACGACTGTTGCTGAAAAAGGAATTACTGAATTGCTCACCATGCGTCATGGTAAAAAAGATTTCTTCATCATGAATAGCGATACCATTAAACAAACTATTGAAAGCACAACAGGCACGATGAAATTACTCATTTCCTCTATCGCCTTTATTTCATTAATCGTTGGTGGGATTGGAGTGATGAATATTATGTTGGTTTCCGTGACAGAGCGAACTAAAGAGATTGGTGTGCGCATGGCTATTGGGGCGAGACAATTCAATATTTTGCAACAATTTTTAATTGAAGCTGTGCTGATTTGTTTAATTGGCGGCGTGACGGGGATTCTGCTTTCGGGCTTAATCGGTCTGCTCTTTAACGTATTTATGACTGACTTTACGATGGCATTCTCAACAGGCTCAATTGTTGCAGCAGTGGTCTTCTCTACCCTGATTGGTGTGATCTTCGGTTATATGCCGGCAAAACGCGCAGCACAATTAGATCCAATTACAGCCCTTGCTCGAGAATAAAGAAATTTTGTAAAACACAAAAGAACGGTTAAAATTCTCACTAATTTTTGACCGCACTTTAATTGAAAAAGAAAGGAAAAATCCATGTTAAAAATGAAAAAATTAACCTTAGCAATCGCAATGGCAACTGCTCTAGCAGGTTGTGCTAACATCGGCGATTCTTATAAAGCGAGCCAGCAGGATTACCAAAATTATGCGGAAATCACCAAACAATTTAATGTAAAAGAAAACTGGTGGGCACTTTACAATGATTCACAATTAAATCGTGTGATAGAACAAGCATTAGTAAATAACAAAGATTTAGCCAAAGCGTCTGTTGCCGTAAATCGTGCTCTATATAATGCAAACCTTGCAGGCGCGAATTTAATTCCAGCATTTAGCGGTTCAACCCAATCTTCTGCAAGTAAAAATGTGAAAACAGGTGGCAGCTCTACAGTAAGCCATCAAGGTGCATTAAATGTGAGTTATACATTAGATTTATGGCAACGTTTAGCAGATACTGCAGATGCCGCAGAATGGTCACACAAAGCAACGGCTGAAGATTTAGAAGCAACGAAACTTTCACTCATTAACTCTGTTGTAACAACCTATTATCAAATTGCCTACTTGAATGATGCGATTAGCACCACGCAAGAAAGCATTAAATACTACAACGATATCAGCAACATTATGCAACGTCGTTTATCACAAGGTGTTGCGGACAGCGCAAGTGTAGATCAAGCACAACAAGCGGTATTGAACGCACGTAACAACTTGATCAACTATCAAACACAACGTAAAGCAGCAGAACAAACTTTACGTAACTTACTTAACTTAAAACCGGAAGAAGCATTAAATATCAACTTCCCACACATTCTTAATGTAAAAAATGTGGGCGTAAATTTAAATGTGCCAGTTTCTGTGATTGCGAATCGTCCTGATGTGAAAGGCTATCAATATCGCTTAAGCAGTGCATTCAAAAATGCAAAAGCAACTGAAAAAGGCTGGTTCCCTGAAGTCACTTTAGGCGGAAGCTTAACATCAAGTGGCACCAAAGTTGGTAATGCATTGCACAATCCAGTTGGTACAGGTTTAATCGGCATTAGCCTACCATTCCTCAACTGGAATACCGTAAAATGGAACGTGAAAATCTCTGAAGCAGATTATGAAACTGCACGTTTAAACTATGAGCAAAGCATCACTAAAGCCTTGAATGATGTAGATACCAACTACTTTGCCTACACACAAGCACAAAGTGCCTTTGCTAACTTGCAAAAAACACACAGCTATAACCAACGTATCACCAAATACTATCGAGATCGTTACAATGCTGGTGTATCTGAATTACGTGAATGGCTTGCTGCGGCAAACACAGAGAAAAGCTCTCAACTTTCTATCTTGAATGCAAAATACAACATTATTCAAGCAGAAAATGCCGTATATAGTTCAATGGCAGGTTATTACTCTCGTTAAAATTATGATTAAGGAAGTTTCGGCTTCCTTAATTTTTTTTATGGATATGCAAAATGAAAAAACAACTGACTTTTTATTTCATTCGCCACGGTAAAACCGTTTGGAATACAGAAGGTTTAATGCAAGGTCATGGCGATTCCCCTTTAACTGAAGAAGGCATTAATGGTGCGAAAAAAACAGGTGTGGCTCTTAATCATATTCCTTTCATTGCCGCTTATTCCAGCGTATTAAACCGCACTATCGCAACCGCTTCTCACATTATTGGTGAACGTGATATTCCCCTTTTCCATCATAAAGGATTAAATGAGCAATATTTTGGTTCTTGGGAAGGCCTAGTTGTTGATACGTTAAGAGAACACCCTGAATTCAAACAACTCATTAAAGATCCAGCCAATTACAAAGCTCAAGTAAACGGTGGAGAAACGTTTGAACAATTAGGCGAACGTGCGATGAAAGCCTTACAGGATATTATTAAGATCCACGATCACGGTAATATTCTCATTGTGTCGCATGGCCATACCTTGCGTTTATTGCTTGCCTTGTTAAACGGCGCAACCTGGCAAAATCACCGCGATGAAGATCAATCGGTATCGCTCATTAATACATCAATTAGTATTGTACATTATGACGATGAGAACGGTTTTCGCGTTGAGAAAATGAATGACGCGGATCATTTAAAATAAACAAATTTCGCTAAAAAAATAACCGCACTTTGGATGACCTAAAGTGCGGTTAATTTTTATGATGTTTTTGTGATTATTTCACTTCGCGGAATAAAATCTCGCTTGGAATCACAGAACCTTGCCAGTAAAGTTCAGTTGATACTTTTTCTGCTAAATCTAAGAAAGATTTCGCAATTTCACTGTCTGGCGCTGCAACCACAGTTGGTTTACCGGCATCCAAATCTTGACGAACTTGGATATTCAACGGTAACTGACCTAATACTTTCACATTGTATTTTTGTGCCATTTTTTCTGCACCACCAGTACCGAAAATCGCTTCGTGATGGCCGCAATTGCTACAAATATGCATAGACATATTTTCCACAATACCTAACACTGGCACAGATACACGTTCAAACATCGATACACCTTTCACCGCATCTAATAACGCGATGTCTTGTGGTGTTGTAACCACTACCGCACCCGTTACAGGGATTTGTTGTGAAAGCGTTAATTGGATATCACCCGTACCCGGTGGCATATCGATCACTAAGTAATCTAAGCTATCCCATAAGGTTTCATTTAAAAGCTGACTTAATGCACTACTTGCCATTGGACCACGCCAAATGGTTGCATTATCTTCATCCATTAAGAAACCGATCGAGTTTGCAGATAACCCATGTGCTTTAATTGGGGTGATATGTTGGTTATCAGGTGAAGTTGGGCGTTGATGTGGGGCGCCTAACATATGCGGAACAGATGGACCATAAATATCCGCATCTAAAATACCCACACGAGCACCTTGAGCTTGTAAAGCAAGTGCAAGGTTCACCGAAACAGAGGATTTCCCTACCCCGCCTTTACCCGAAGTTACTGCAATGATGTTCTTTACACCTTTTACAGCGGGTTGATTATTCGCACGTTTTAAAGTAGCGATTTGATAATTCACCACCCATTTGATTTCTTTGCTATCTGTTGCTTTTAATAACGCATCAGAAAGCTGTTGTTTCACTTGCTCCACACCAGTGTTCCATGCAAAAGGCAGTTGTAATTCAACACGTAACACGTCACCGCCTTTTTCTACTTTCTTCAAAGTATTTAATGCGATTAAGTCTTTTTGCAAACTTGGATGTTGGAATTGTTGGAAAACTTGCAGAACTTGAGATTGTTGTTCTGCCGTTAAATTTTCAGAAAAAGCAGTTGCCATAATATTCCTTTAATAGTAGTAGGTAGTAGAGTAAATTTGTCAGGGATATTTTACCCTTTTTACACCTCAAATGTTAAGCTAAAAGTATAACTAAACTAGAAAAAATCGCACTAATCGGGTAACATACTCGCAATTTTTGCAAAAAGAATAGAGAAAAATAATGACAACTCAACCTCGTAAAATTTTAGTCACTTGTGCATTACCTTATGCAAATGGCGCCATTCATTTAGGCCATATGTTGGAACATATTCAAGCGGATATTTGGGTACGTTTCCAACGTATGCGTGGTAATAAAATTCATTTTGTTTGTGCAGATGATGCGCACGGCACACCAATTATGCTTAATGCCAATAAATTAGGCATTACGCCAGAAGAATTAATCGCAAAAGCAAAAGCCGATCACATACGTGATTTTGCAGGTTTTAATATCAGTTTTGATAACTACCACTCTACTCACAGTGAAGAAAATAAACAAATCACTGCTGACATTTACAATAAATTAAAAGCAAAAGGCTTCATTAAAACTAAAGTCATTTCTCAGTTATTCGATCCCGAAAAGAATATGTTCTTACCGGATCGTTTCGTCAAAGGGACTTGTCCAAAATGTAAAGCAGAAGATCAATATGGCGATAACTGTGAGGTTTGTGCCTCTACTTATAGCCCAATGGATTTAATTAATCCACGTTCTGCAGTATCAGGAGCAACACCAATTGTCAAAGAATCTGAACATTTCTTCTTTGACTTACCCGCTTTTGAAGGCATGTTAAAAGAATGGACTCGCTCTGGCTCACTTCAACCGGAAATTGCAAACAAAATGCAAGAATGGTTTGAAAGCGGCTTACAACAATGGGATATCTCTCGTGATGCGCCTTATTTTGGTTTTGAAATTCCAGGTGCAAAAGATAAATTCTTCTATGTTTGGTTAGATGCGCCAATCGGCTACATTGCTTCTTTCAAAAATCTCTGCGATCGTGAAGGCATTGATTTTAATGAATTCTGGGGAGAAAACAGCGATGCAGAACTTTATCACTTTATCGGTAAAGATATCGTGTATTTCCACAGCCTATTCTGGCCGGCGATGTTAGAAGGGAGCGAATACCGTAAACCAACCAATGTGTTTGCTCACGGTTATGTCACCGTAGATGGCGCCAAAATGTCGAAATCACGCGGTACATTTATCCAAGCCAGCACCTATTTAAATCATATTGATCCAGAATGTTTACGTTATTACTACGCAGCAAAATTAAATGATCGTATCGAAGATCTTGATTTCAACTTGGAAGATTTCGTTCAACGTGTCAATACGGATATCGTTAATAAACTAGTCAATTTAGCTTCTCGTAACGCAGGCTTTATCGCTAAACGTTTTGAAGGCAAATTAGCAGATAAATTAGAAGACGAAGTGCTTTTTGCTGAATTTACGGCACAAGCTGAACAAATTGCTGCTTATTATGAAAGCCGCGAATACAACAAAGCCATTCGTGAAATTATGGCATTAACGGATAAAGCCAATAAATATATTGATGAAAAAGCGCCTTGGGTAATTGCGAAAGAAGAAGGCAAAGATGCCGAATTACAAGCGGTTTGCTCAATGGGTATCGAGCTTTTCCGTGTATTGATGTCTTACTTAAAACCAGTTCTTCCAAAACTGGCTGAACGTGCAGAAGCGTTCTTACAAACAGAACTAACATGGGATAATATTGCACAGCCACTATTAGGTCATCAACTAACTCCATTTAAAGCGCTTTTCTCTCGTTTAGAGAAAAAACAAATTGATGCTGTTGTAGAAGAAACTAAAGCACTTTTCGCTGAAGCAAACAAGGCGACAGAAAAAACAGCGGCAAAAGCGACCGCTCTTTCAAATGTCGAACCTATTGCTGACACCATTACCATTGATGATTTTGCTAAAATCGATATGCGTGTGGCAAAAGTACTGAAATGTGAAGCGGTACCAGAATCCAATAAACTCTTACGTTTTGAGTTAGACTTAGGTGATCACACTCGCCAAGTGTTCTCTGGCATTAAAGCGGCTTACAACAAACCTGAAGAATTAGAAGGTCGTTTTGTTATTGTGGTTGCAAATCTTGCACCGCGTAAAATGAAATTCGGCGTATCGGAAGGGATGATTCTTTCTGCTGGTACTGGCGGAAGTGATTTATTCTTACTTTCAGCTGATAGCGGTGTCACTGCGGGTATGCAAGTAAAATAATTTAATGTTTAGGCGACTTCGGTCGCCTTTTTTATTGCCAAATAGAGTTAAATACCCTACTATATCAATCAGCTATTTATCATACAAATTAAAAGGAATTCATTATGACAAACGAACTTATCTGCTATAAACAAATGCCGGTTTGGACAAAAGATAAATTACCTAAAATGTTCCAAGAAAAACACAACACTAAAGTGGGAACTTGGGGCAAACTTACAGTGCTAAAAGGCAAACTTAAGTTTTATGAGCTAACCGAAGATGGCGATGTCATTGCTGAGCATATTTTCACGCCGGAAAGCAACATTCCGTTTGTTGAACCACAAGCCTGGCACCGAGTTGAAGCCCTTTCTGATGACTTAGAGTGTACACTTGGTTTCTACTGTAAAAAAGAAGACTACTTCAGCAAAAAATATAATATGACCGCAACGCATGGTGATGTGGTTGATGCGGCTAAAATTATCAAACCTTGTAAAGTGCTAGATTTAGGCTGCGGACAAGGTCGTAATTCGCTTTATTTAAGTTTAAAAGGCTATGATGTAACCTCTTGGGATCACAACGAAAATAGCATTGCCTTCTTGAACGAAACCAAAGACAAAGAAAACTTGAATATTAAGACCGCTGTTTATGATATTAACACCGCTAATATTCAAGAAAACTACGACTTCATTTTATCTACCGTGGTATTTATGTTCTTAAATCGTGAGCGAATTCCAGCCATTATTAAGAATATGCAAGAACACACCAACCCAGGTGGTTATAACTTAATTGTAGCAGCCATGTCCACGCCTGAAGTGCCTTGTCCATTAGCCTTCTCATTTACGTTCTCTGAAGGTGAATTAAAAGAATACTACAAAGATTGGGAATTCTTAGAATATAACGAAAATATGGGCGAATTACATAAAACTGATGAAAACGGCAATCGCATTAAATTAAAATTTGCGACAATGCTAGCAAGAAAAAAATAATTCGCTAATTTAGAAAAGAAAATGACCGCACTTTGTCATATAAAGTGCGGTCATTTTTTATGGTATTTTAATTACTCTTCAATAGAACGTAATAATTCGTTGATACCTACTTTACCTAAAGTTTTTGCATCAACTTTTTTCACGATCACTGCACAGTATAAGCTGTATTTACCACATTTAGATGGAAGGCTACCTGAAACAACCACAGAACCCGCAGGAACGCGACCATAGAATACTTCACCAGTTTCACGATCATAGATCTTCGTTGATTGACCGATAAATACGCCCATAGAAATCACACAACCATCTTCCACAATCACGCCTTCAACCACTTCAGAACGTGCACCGATAAAACAGTTATTGCCGATAATGGTAGGGTTTGCTTGTAATGGCTCTAATACACCACCGATACCTACACCACCAGATAAGTGAACATTTTTACCAATTTGCGCACATGAACCAACAGTTGCCCATGTATCGACCATGGTACCTTCACCCACATATGCACCGATATTTACATAAGATGGCATTAATACACAGTTTTTAGAAATGTATGCCCCTTTACGTACTGTTGCAGAAGGTACAACACGGAAACCTTCTTGAGCAAAACGCTCTTCGGTATAGTCAGCAAACTTTAATGCCACTTTGTCATAGTATTTAGTTTCAGCCCCATCAATAATTTGGTTATCATTGATACGGAAAGATAATAATACTGCTTTTTTCAACCATTGGTGAGTAACCCATTCACCATCAATTTTTTCTGCAACACGGTATTTACCGCTATCTAATCCTTCGATCACTTCTTCGATTGCTGCACGAGTTTGTGCATCAACTGTTTTAGGGGTAATTTCCGCACGTTTTTCAAATGCAGCTTCAATAATTTGTTGTAAATTTGACATTTTGCTTCCTATTGTCGATGTGAAATAACGATTGATAGTTTTATCATATTTTTGACTCTCAAGCAAAAAACAACCGCACTTTCTTTTGATTTTAAGCATAAAAAAAAGCGAACCTAATGGCTCGCTTTTTCTATTTTTCGTTTAGTTAGTTAATAACAGAAACATTTAATGATGAACCGCCAACAATTCTTACGCGACGACCCGCTTGGAAGCTTGGATCTGCTTTTTGAACCACAACGATCTCTTCTCTGTTATCTTTTCTGATAACAAGTTCTGCGCCATTAACTTGGCTCATTTTCTCTTCAGCTTTGCTACCAATAATCGCCCCACCAATTGCTCCTACTGCAGTTGCAATTGCTTGTCCAGTGCCACCGCCAATTGTACTACCAGCGATACCACCTAAAGCACCACCACCAACTGTACCAATTACACCTGGATTATCCGCTTGAATTTTAACAGGACGAACAGAAACAATAGTACCATAGCTAATTGAACGCGCTTCTTTTGCTTGTCCAGCTTCATATACATCACCACTAAAAATATCAGTGTTTGCACAACCGGTTAAGCCGATAGACATCATAAGTGCTAATGCTACTGTTACTTTTTTCATAAAACTAACCTTCTAAAAATGAATTAGATTGGGTTTCTTGGAGACCAAGTAGAAACGTTTTTCACGCCTTGACCGTTGTCAGATACTTTCACACAAGCACCAGTTACTAAAGTTGAATCGTATTTGTGAACGATAACTTCGGTTTCACCTTCTTGTTTGTATGAGCAGTCGTTTTTACGAACGGTTAATTTTACATCATCACCTTGTAATTCGGTAAAAATAACTTGACCTTTATAAGCGCTTTCATCTTTTTGTGATTGAGATGAACAAGCTGATAAACCTAAACTTAATAAGACAGTTAATGCTAAGGTAATTTTTTTCATTACACTAAACCTCGAGTATTTTCTTTATTGTATAAGGATGAACCTTTATGCAAACATGATTTTCTGTTTTATCAACAAAACTCACTGCAATTGATGGATTGGGCAATTGCTCCCCTTCCACCTTAGGTTCGCTCACCTTCATGGTTAATTGAGTTAGTTCCTTCCATAAAAATATATTGCAAATCCGATTAACCCAATTCTCAACAGATTCATGAGATAAAAACGGCATTACAATTTCAATATGTTCCCAAGTTTCTTGGGGATATTGTTTATTTTTAGGAAACGGTAATTCAATAACATCGACAGGCTGACCAATGAAATCAACTGGCTCATCTAATTCAATCAAATAGATAGGACGCCCATTGACGATATTATCGCCTAAAATTCTACCGCACTTTAATAACTCTGTCAGCCAATTTTTTGCTTTTTCTTCACTATTTGCTCTTAAAGCTAAATGATCAATTTGGAAATCATTCAAATTTACTTTCATAACAGCGGCTAATTGCTGAATTTTTTCCTGAAATAAAGGCAATTCTTGATAAAGTGCGGTCGATTTTTCCATTAAATTTGACATTTTCTCCTGCTCTTACTTTGAGAAATCTATAAACAACGGTATCATAGCCGATTATTTTCATTATTCAATTTCAAGATTAGGAAAAACCGTGAATATTCAATCTATTTTATCCGATAAAATTAAACAAGCGATGATTGCTGCTGGTGCAGATGAGCAATGTGATGCGCTTATTCGTCAATCAGGTAAACCCCAATTTGGTGACTACCAAGCAAACGGCATCATGGCTGCAGCTAAAAAACTAGGATTAAATCCACGTGAATTTGCACAAAAAGTTTTAGATCATGCCGATCTTTCTGATGTCGCTGAAAAAACTGAAATTGCCGGCCCAGGTTTTATCAACATTTTCTTAAATCCAACTTGGTTAGCGAATAATGTCTCTGCCGCATTGAAAGATCAAAATCTTGGTGTAAGTGCTAATGAAAAACAAACTATCGTGATTGATTATTCTTCACCAAACGTTGCTAAAGAAATGCACGTAGGCCACTTACGTTCTACCATTATCGGTGATGCCGTTGTTCGTACCCTTGAATTTTTAGGTCACAACGTTATTCGTGCGAACCACGTGGGTGACTGGGGGACGCAATTTGGTATGCTCATTGCTTATCTTGAAAAAATGGAAAATGAACATGCAAGCGAAATGGAACTTCAAGATCTGGAAGCATTCTACCGCGAAGCAAAAAAACACTATGATGAAGATGAAGCGTTCGCTGAAAAAGCGCGTAACTATGTGGTGAAATTGCAAGGTGGAGATGAATATTGCCGCACGATGTGGAAAAAATTAGTCGATATCACCATGCAACAAAACCAACGCAACTATGATCGCTTAAATGTAACATTAACCGAAAAAGATGTAATGGGTGAAAGCCTATATAACCCTATGTTGCCTGCTATCGTTGAAGATCTGAAAAAACAAGGTTTAGCCGTTGAAGATGAAGGTGCGTTAGTGGTTTATCTTGATGAATTCAAGAATAAAGAAGGCGAACCGATGGGCGTTATCGTTCAGAAGAAAGATGGTGGTTTCCTTTATACCACTACAGATATTGCTGCTGCTAAATACCGTTATGAAACCTTAAAAGCAGATCGAGCATTAGTGTTCTCTGATACTCGTCAAAGCCAACACATGCAACAAGCTTGGTTAATTACGCGTAAAGCTGGTTATGTACCAGATAGCTTCTCACTTGAACATAAAAACTTCGGTATGATGTTGGGGAAAGATGGTAAACCATTCAAAACCCGTACTGGTGGTACCGTAAAATTAGCAGATTTATTAGATGAAGCGATTGAGCGTGCAACTGTATTAATCAACGAGAAAAATACCAATTTATCTGATGATGAAAAAACAGCGGTTATTGAAGCGGTTGGTATTGGTTCGGTGAAATATGCGGATCTTTCTAAAAACCGCACGACTGACTATGTATTCGATTGGGACAATATGCTCAGCTTTGAAGGTAATACCGCGCCTTATATGCAATATGCTTACACGCGTATTCGTTCTATCTTCAATAAAGCAGATGTAAATCCAACCGCACTTGCAGAAGCTAAGATTCAGCTTTCTGATGAAAAAGAACGTGCATTAGCGATCAAATTGCTTCAATTTGAAGAAGCGGTTCAAACGGTGGGCAAAGAAGGCACACCGCATGTCCTCTGTGCTTATTTATATGAATTGGCAGGTGTGTTCTCCTCATTCTATGAACACTGCCCAATCTTAAATGCAGAAGATGAAAACGTAAAATTAAGTCGTTTAAAACTCGCTTCTCTTACAGAGAAAACCTTAAAACAAGGTCTAGAGTTATTAGGTATTAAGACAATCGAAAAAATGTAAAAAAGAGCGGTCAATTTCGACCGCTCTTTTTCTTTATACATCAACTAAAATAAGTATCGCCGCTTCTCCGCCCCATTCTTTGGGAGCTTGGTGTAAAGCTCGGACTTTAGGATGCTGAACTAACCAACGTGGAATTTGTTTTTTCAACGTGAAGGTTCCATAACCTGTCATGATGCTCGCGCAATAAACATGCTCATCTTCACAAGCTAACAACAGTGCTGCCAATTCCATTTTAGCTTGCTCACGGGTTAAACCATGTAAATCCAAAAATAATTCGGGTGAAAAATCGCCACGACGAAGTTGCTTTAATAAATGGCTATCTTCCCCTTCGCGTAAATATTTGATGACACCATCATGTTCATTTAGTAATGGTTCATATTCATCGGAAAAATAGAAAAGCGTATCTTCTTTTTCTCGAATATCACGTAAATGGGATTTTTTTTGACCGCTCTTTTGACGCGGTGCCACAAAGGTATCTTGCTTGATGGGTTTGATCCCTTTTGTTTCCGCTCGAAAAAGATCGAAATCATCTGGTTCTGTCATTATTTTTCTCAATTTGTTATTTTGCTTAATGATAGCACATCTATTCTATGGTATAACTAGCCAAAATTTTTATTGAGGCACAAAATGGAAACCTTACACAATCAAGAACTTGTTGCGACAATCTTAGAAGATAATGTGGCAAGTGAATTAATGACCATTCAAGATTTTTTACGCTGGACATACAGCACATTCAATCGTTCTGATATTTACTACGGGCAAGGCCATGACAATGCGTGGGATGAAAGTCTTCAATTAGTCCTTGCGGGACTTCAATTACCGCTCGATTTACCGCAAGATTTATTTAACAGTAAACTTACTCCTTCAGAAAAAGAAACTTTATTACAATTAGTCTTAAGCCGAATTGAACAACGTGTCCCTGTCGCTTATTTAACGAATAGTGCTTGGTTCTGCGGATTAGAATTCTATGTGGATGAGCGTACGATTATTCCACGTTCACCAATCAGTGCATTAATCCAAGATAAATTTTCTCCGCTTTTAAAATCTGAACCAAAACGTATTTTAGATCTTTGTACAGGAAGTGGTTGTATCGCAATCGCGACGGCTGAAGCCTTTCCTGAAGCTGAAGTGGATGCAGTCGATCTTTCTGTGGATGCGTTAAATGTGGCGGAAATCAATATTGCTCGCCACCAATTAGAACACCGTGTTTTCCCGATTCAATCAGATTTATTCCAAAATCTATTCGGTCAGCAATATGATTTAATCGTAACCAATCCGCCTTATGTGGATGAAGAAGATTTGGCAGATATGCCGGAAGAATTCCATTATGAACCTGAATTAGCCTTAGGTTCGGGTGTTGATGGTTTAGAAATTACAAAACAAATTTTAAAACAAGCACCGGATTATTTAACGCCAAATGGCATGCTCGTTTGTGAAGTGGGCAACAGCATGGTGAGCCTTATTGAGCAATATCCAAATGTGCCATTTGAATGGGTTGAACTAAAAAATGGCGGTCTAGGTGTATTTGCCATTAGCCGCGAAGATTTAGTGAAATATCACTATTCTTTTTAATCTTAAGTGCGGTTAAAAATCGTCGTGAATTTTGACCGCTCTTAACAAATTACTGGCGCGCGTTCTTAACGCGTGCTTTTCTTTTTTTTAATAACACAATGAATTTACAAAAACTTTTACTAACTCGTCGTTTCTTTTCTACCCTTGCATTCTTTTCCATGCAAACGGTATTTTTCATCTATTTACAAGGAAAAGGCTTAAGCAACAGTGAAATTGCCTTTTCACTCTCGTTGCTTTTCTTCTGCAACCAAGCATTAGCCATTTTAGCGGGTATTTGGGGCGATCGCTTTGGACTGGCCAAGATGATGTTGCTCGGCTGCTTTTTAGATGTGATTGCCTATATTTTCTTTCTCTCTGCAGACAATTACATTCTGCTTTTAATTGCCACCACCTGTTTTGGCTTAGGCAGTTGTTTGTTTGGTACCAATGCGAAAGCTTGCCTACTTGTACTCGCAGGCGAAGAATACAAAGAGAAAACTCGATTACAGGGAAAATATTTAAAAGTCACCTCCATGTCGTCTATGTTTGCGCCTTTGTTGGTGATTCCCTTTATCAAATACAATCACATTGAGTCGCTGATTTGGATCTGCTTTGCGATGGAAGCGATTCTCTTTACCCTAATGGTTAAACCGTTTTATCAAATCCAAACCTTGCAGACCTTAGTAAAATTTCGCTTTGCCCAAATTAAAGAAATCATCACCAAAGAATTTTTATTTGTGCATTTGATGTTGTTTATTCCTCTTTCCATTTCAACATCATTCTTTGTGATCTTCCCGTTTCTTTTTGATAATAAATTAGGGATGCCGGAGCACTCTCCCATTGCACTTTTTGTGAATGGTTTACTGACAATCTCATTACAAAGTTATTTTTCTCGAAAAATTAATTTAACGATTAAACAAACCCTATGGGTTGCCCCAATCCTGGCAGTTGGCATTGTCTTGCCTTGGTTTATTACGTTGAAATATATTTCTGTGGTTTCTGCTTATATTTACTTAGTCATCTTCACGGTGATTGAAGTCTATGCCTTAACGGCAATGGCGAATTTATTAGTAAAATTTGATAACGGTACCAACCGAGGCTTTATCTTTGGCTCATCACGATTATTGCTTTCTATCGCGACAGTTATCGTCATGAATTTAGTGCCACATTTATTTTTATTATAAAAAAGAGCGGTCAGAATTCGCATTAAATTCTGACCGCCCTTTTGTTTTTGCGATTTTACTTCACATCTAATTCGATATTATCAAACAATTTCTTTACGGCATTGTTATCACGCAATCTCTCGGCTTTTTCAACCATTGGACGCGTTAAGTGCGGTGAGAAAAACTCGATAAAATCATACATATAGTTTCGTAAGAAAGTACTGTGTTTAAACGCAATTTGCGTCATACTCGCACGGAACAAATGCCCTGCATCAATCGCCACTAAATCCGTATCGGCTGGCGTATGCGCCATAGACGCCATAATGCCCACACCTAATCCTAAACGCACGTAGGTTTTTATCACGTCAGCATCCGTTGCAGTAAACACAATATTCGGCAAAATACCGGCTCGGTTAAACGCATAATCCAAATCAGACACACCGGTAAAGCCGAAGGTATAAGTGACTAACGGATATTTGCCTAATTCTTCAACGGTAAGTTCTTTCACTTTTGCTAAAGGATGATCGGGTTTAACAATCACCGAACGATTCCACAAATAGCAAGGCAGTTGAATCAAATCATCAAAAAGGTACGGCGCTTCTGTTGTGATCGCTAAATCTACTTCACCAGAAATCAACGCATCGTGAATTTGAGTGGGTGAACCTTGATGAATATGCAAACTCACATCCGGATATTGTTTAGAGAAACGTTCCACCACAGCTGGTAACATATAACGTGCTTGTGTATTGGTTGTCGCAATGCGTAACACGCCATGGTTCGGACAGGTATATTCATTGGCAACCGATTTAATGCTTTGTGCTTTCACCAAAAGCTCACGAGCAATAGCCACGATCTTTTTACCCGCTGGGGTAATGGATTTAATATGTTTACCATTACGCTCAAAAATCTCTAAACCGAGTTCATCTTCTAACAAGCGAACCTGTTTACTGATACCAGGTTGAGAGGTATAAAGTGCGTTAGCCGCTTCTGTCACATTTAAATTTTGGTTTACAATCTCAACAATGTAGCGGAGTTGCTGCATTTTCATCGCGAATACCACCTATTTTTTATAGCGTTTACTTAACTCAGCATAACGTTTTACTGCTTTACGAATTTGACCTGATTTTGGTCGGCGACGAGGTTTTGTTACGTCTAATTTGGTTTCGGTTTCTGGTGGCAAGCCCACTAACTCACGTAGATAGTTGACATTTTCCAGATCCATTTCTTCCCAGCCACCACGCGGTAAACCTTTCATCAGCTTAATGTTGCCGTAACGAATACGAATTAAGCGGCTTACTTGAATGCCTTGTGATTCCCACAGACGGCGCACTTCACGGTTACGACCTTCCATTAAAGTCACGTCATACCATTGATTAATCCCAACACCGCCCGCAAATTTGATTTCTTTGAAATTGGCTGGACCATCTTCCAACTGTACGCCTTTACGTAAACGCGCTAACATGGCATCGTCCACTTGACCAAATACACGCACAGAATACTCACGCTCAACTTCACGGCTTGGGTGCATTAAACGGTTCGCTAATTCACCATCTGTTGTGAAAAGTAATAAGCCTGAAGTATTAATATCTAAACGACCGACTGCAATCCATCTTGCGCCATTTAAGCGTGGTAAACGATCGAATACGGTCGGACGACCTTCTGGATCACTACGAGTACAAAGTTCGCCTTCAGGTTTGTAATACATTAATACACGGCATACTTCTTTTTGTGCTTGTTGAAGATTGATGATACGACCATCAATACGTACTTTTACACCAGAATGTACATCGATACGATCACCAAGGGTGGCCATTTTGCCATCAACACTCACACGGTTTTCAGCAATCATCGCTTCAATTTCACGACGAGAGCCTTGCCCTGCACGCGCAAGCACTTTCTGTAATTTTTCACCTTCTACAGTAGATTGACGAGATGGCTTAGCCACCTTAGCTTTAGGGGTTGATTTGATGTCAGAATTGACCGCACTTTTACGTTCTTTACGCTCAAAGTGCGGTTGTTTTCCCGCTTGTTTTTCACGTTCTTGTCTGACTGGTTTTTGAATAGGTTTCATCTGTTTTCCTTTGTCGCTTTCCCAAGCGTCTAAAATAAGTTAAATGAAAGGAGCGGTACTACCACTTCCTTCACGTAAAATCACTGGCGATTCTCCCGTTAAATCCACCACCGTTGTTGGCTCTTGACCTAAATAGCCACCATGAATAATTAAATCCACTTGGCGTTCTAAACATTCACGAATCTCTTCTGGATCAGAATAAGTCATATGTTCATTATCAGGCAACATCAGTGAGCAAGATAGAATCGGTTCACCTAATGCCTTCAATAAATCCAAAGCGATTTGGTTATCCGGCACACGCAATCCAATGGTCTTGCGTTTTGAGGTCATTAAGCGACGTGGAAGTTCTTTCGTTGCCGTCAAAATAAAGGTGTAACGCCCCGGCGTATTGTTTTTTATTAAACGATAAGCCGAATTGCTCACCGTTGCGTAGGTTGAAAGCTCGGATAAATCGCTACATACCAACGTAAAATTATGCCCTTCTGGCAATTTACGAATTGCAACAATACGATCCATCGCATGTTTATCGCCTATCATACAGCCTAAGGCATAGCCCGAATCCGTCGGGTACACAATGACACCACCTTGACGCAAAATTTCTACCGCTTGATTAATCAAACGCGCTTGCGGATTTTCAGGGTGGATATAGAAAAATTGGCTCATAATTTTGTCCTTAAAAAACTGACGAGATTATACACCGATTTAGATGCAGGTTATAAGAATTTGTTATAAAAAACGACCGCACTTTGAAAACTAATCCAAAGTGCGGTCCATTTTTTAAGTATTTTATTTCAATAATTCACGGAGGGCTGAACCGATTTCAGCAAGACTTCTCACTGTCTTCACGCCTGCCGCTTCAAGAGCAGCAATTTTATCTTCTGCCGTCCCTTTTCCACCGCTGATAATCGCTCCTGCGTGTCCCATACGCTTACCTTTTGGTGCCGTCACACCTGCGATATAAGCCACTACCGGTTTCGTCACATGAGATTTAATAAACGCTGCCGCTTCTTCTTCTGCAGAGCCACCGATTTCACCAATCATCACGATAGCTTCAGTTTCAGGATCTTCTTGGAAACGTTTGAGAATATCAATGAAGTTGGATCCTGGAATAGGATCGCCGCCGATCCCTACGCAAGTAGATTGACCAAAACCTTCATCTGTCGTTTGTTGTACCGCTTCATAGGTCAAGGTACCTGAACGAGAAACAATCCCTACTCTGCCTTTTTTATGGATATTACCCGGCATAATCCCAATCTTGCATTCATCTGGTGTAATCACACCTGGGCAATTCGGGCCGATCATCACGACACCCGTTTCATTTAATTTTTGTTTCACTAACAACAT
This sequence comes from uncultured Haemophilus sp., assembly GCA_905205995.1. GTDB lineage: Bacteria > Pseudomonadota > Gammaproteobacteria > Enterobacterales > Pasteurellaceae > Haemophilus_D. The sequence goes on from CAJLFU010000001.1 coordinate 44,251, forward strand.
ATCCAATGTTGGAATACCTTCTGTAATACAAACTACTAACTGAATACCTGCATCAATGGCTTCAAAAATTGCATCTTTACAAAATGGTGCCGGCACATAAATCATGGTTGCCGTAGCGCCCGTTGCTTTTACTGCTTCACGCACTGTATTAAATACTGGCAAACCTAAGTGCGTTGTTCCGCCTTTATTCGGTGAAATCCCACCGACTAACTTTGTGCCATAAGCCAGTGCTTGCTCGCAGTGAAATGTTCCTTGCGCACCCGTGAAACCTTGGCAAATTACTTTTGTCTCTTTATTAATTAAAATCGCCATGATTATTCTCCTTTTGCCGCTTTCACTGCAGCTTGTGCCGCTTCTTGTAAACTATGTGCGGTGATTAAATTAACACCACTTTCTGCTAAAATTGCTCTACCTTGCTGCGCGTTGGTTCCTTCTAATCTAACCACAACGGGCACTTTTACACCCACTTCTTTAATTGCCGCAATGACCCCTTCAGCAATAAGATCGCAGCGTACGATTCCACCAAAAATATTCACTAAGACCGATTTCACATTTTTATCAGTGAGAATAATTTTGAAGGCTTCAGCTACACGCTCTTTCGTTGCACCGCCACCAACATCAAGGAAGTTTGCAGGATTACCGCCATATAATTTCACGATATCCATAGTTCCCATGGCTAGTCCGGCACCATTAACCATACAGCCGATATCACCTTCTAAGGCGACATAATTGAGCTGATATTTTTCTGCTTCTGCTTCACGAGAATCACTTTGGCTTAAATCGCGTAAAGCTAGCAAATCAGGATGACGATAAAGTGAGTTATCATCAATGCCTACTTTCGCATCGAGACAAATTAAGTGACCTTCTTTCGTCACCACGAGAGGATTCACTTCAACTAAAGAAAAATCTTTTTCGACAAAAAGCTGCGACAATTTCACAAAAATAGCAGCAAATTGCTTATTTTGCTCGCCACTTAAACCCAGTTTAAAGGCTAATTCACGACCTTGATATGGCATACCACCAACCAAAGGATCAATGGCGACTTTATGGATTAGCTCAGGCGTTTCTCTTGCCACATCTTCAATATTCATGCCTCCAGCTGAAGACGCCATAAAAACAACTTTTTGTGAAGCACGATCAATCACCGCACCTAAGTAAAGTTCTTTATCAATCTGGCTGGTTTCTTCAATATAAATGCGATTAACGGGTTGGCCTTTTTTATCGGTTTGAAAGGTCACTAAATGCTGTCCAAGCCATTTATCTGCGAAAGCACGTGCTTCTTCTGTATTATGAACAAGCTTCACGCCACCCGCTTTTCCGCGCCCACCTGCGTGAACTTGACATTTCGCTATCCAAACATCGCCATTCAGCTGAAAGAGCGCCATTTCAGCTTCATCTGCTGTTTGACATACGACACCTTCACTCACAGGCAGATCATATTGCTTAAAAAGCTGCTTGGCTTGGTACTCATGTAAATTCATATTTCCTTCCTATTTTGATGTTGTTTAGCGAAACAAACAAAAATTTGACCGCACTTTGTTTTAGCTCAAATTCGGGGGTTGCCCTTTCTATATTGAGTTATATACTGAGACAGAATAACCACAATTCATGTTAAGGATAACAACATGCAAACAAAAAAATCAAGCAATCTTGCGATTGCGCTCATTTGGTTTACTGCTGCTATTTCAATGGCAGAAATTCTCACCGGTACTTGGTTTGCTCCTCTAGGGTGGCAAAAAGGTTTAATTGCCATCGTCGTTGGGCACTTTATTGGGGGGTCGATGTTTTTCTGTGCAGGTTACATCGGTGCGAAAACCCAAAAAAGTGCCATGCAAACGGTACAAATATCATTTGGTGAAAAAGGTTCTGCCCTTTTCTCTTTACTCAATGCCATGCAACTGATGGGGTGGACTGCTGTCATGATTTATATGGGGGCTGAAGTCATTTCTATCTTAAATCAAACAGCTGATGCTTCCATCTTTCCATTCCTTACACTTGGCTTAGGCATACTCATCATACTTTGGTTACTACTCGGCTTCACTAAATTAGGTATCTTCAAAAGCCTCTCACTTGTCACCATGTTTTTACTGATGCTGTGGCTAAGTATTCAAGTAGCTAATAAGCCATTTATTGCCATGGACGTTGCGCAAAATATTAAATTTGGTACTGCTGTAGAAATTGCTGCCGTCATGCCACTTTCTTGGTTACCAGTAGTATCTGACCACACGAAGAACAGCGAAACACCATTTAAAACGACCGCACTTTCAACGCTGACTTATACCGCGACCAGCTGCTGGATGTATGCTCTCGGCTTAGGTGCAGCATTAGTGACCGGTAAATCTGAAATCTCACAAATTCTTTCTCTTGCAGGTGTAAGTGTTATCGGCGTATTAATTGTCATCGCCTCTACCATGATTAACACTGCACTTCCTGCCTATTCCACCGGTATGAGTTTAAATAATATTTTCCCTCAATTAAAAGTCACGCCAATCTCCGTACTTACCGTGATTGTGGGCATTATATTAGCCTCAACCTTACCAGTGACAGAATACGAACATTTCTTGTTCTTTATTGGTTCAGTATTCGCACCGATGATCGCCGTGCTTATCGCTGATTTCTTTGTGCTTAAACAGCATGATGTTAAAAAATCAGTTGATAGTGTTGGACTCGGCGTTTGGTTTGTCGGCTTCGTACTTTATCGTTTTCTTATGGCAAAAGGTTGGGAAAGCGATTTAGGTCTGACCTTCCCTGTTATCATCATTACCTTTATCTTAGCAATCTTAGTGCGCAAAATAGCTAAATAAAGATTGAATTTTAATGATAGAAAGGCGGGCATTCTTCCCGCCCTTTTATTCACATCAATGTAAAAAAGGCTTTACCCCTCAAAAGAGAAAAGCCTATGTGTTTAGATTTCTAATAATAAACGAGTTGGATCTTCTAATAAGTCTTTAATCGCCACTAAGAAACCGACTGATTCACGACCATCAATTAAACGGTGGTCATAAGATAAGGCTAAATACATCATCGGGCGAATCACCACTTGACCATCTACCGCAACTGGGCGATCTTTGATGGCATGCATGCCTAAAATTGCACTTTGCGGTGGATTGATAATTGGTGTAGACATTAAAGAACCAAATACGCCACCATTAGTAATGGTGAAGTTACCGCCTGTTAAATCTTCAACAGTTAATTTACCATCACGACCTTTTTCTGCGAGTGCCTTAATTTGTTTCTCAATATCCGCCATGCTCAGTTTATCGCAGTTGCGTAATACAGGTGTTACCAAACCACGCGGCGTTGAAACGGCAATGCTAATATCAAAATAGTTGTGATACACAATGTCATCACCGTCAATTGAAGCATTCACCTCAGGATAACGTTTTAGTGCTTCAACTACGGCTTTAATGTAGAAAGACATAAAGCCTAAACGTACACCATGTTGTTTCTCAAATTTCTCACCGTATGTTTTACGTAATTTCATAATCGGCTGCATATCCACTTCATTGAATGTAGTGAGCATTGCGGTGGTATTTTTCGCTTCTAATAAACGTTCCGCAATACGTTTACGTAAACGGGTCATTGGTACGCGTTTTTCTGAACGAGAGCTATATGCCACGGTGCTAATGGTATTCTGCTCTGTCGCCACATCTTGTTTCGCTTTTTGTGCATCACGTTTTGCCACTTCACGCGCAATATCTTCACGGGTAATACGACCACCCACACCTGAGCCTTGAATTTTCTCTGCATCTAAATCGTGTTCAGCTAATAAACGACGAATAGCTGGACCTTGATCTGCTGAATTATTGTGACTATTTTCAATGGCTGCTCTTTGACGATCAGCTGGTGTTGGTTCATTGTCTTTCACTGTTTCAGTTGAAATATCGCCCGCTTGTTGGGTTGAAAGTTTACCTAAAAGCTGTTTACTTACTACGGTTGCACCTTCGTCTTGAAGAATTTCAACTACTACACCATCGCTTAATGCTGGCACTTCAAGTACGACTTTATCTGTTTCGATTTCCACTAAAACTTCGTCACGTTTTACGGTCTCACCAACTTTTTTATGCCATGTTGCAACAGTTGCATCCGCAACGGATTCCGGTAAATCAGGAACAAGAATTTCGATTGTCATTTTATTTTCCTTCAAATTATTCTTTCTTTAAAAATTACTGAAATTTCGACCGCACTTTTACAGTGTCAGTGCATCTTCTACCAATTGTTTTTGCTGTTTGGTGTGTAAAGACATGTAGCCTACCGCTGGTGAAGCAGAGGCAGGACGACCTGCATATTTTAACTTCACATGCTCAGGAAGCGAGCTGTCAAAGTTATGCTTACTACAATACCAAGCCCCTTGGTTTAATGGCTCTTCTTGACACCATACATAATCCGTCACATGAGCATAAGGCTCTAGCGCTTTCTTCACATCTTCATGTGGATACGGATAAAGCTGTTCAATACGAATAATCGCCACATCTGTTTGGTTATTCGCACGACGTTGTTCCAAGAGATCGTAATACACTTTACCTGAGCATAGGACTACGCGTTTAACTTGTTTCGGATCGATGTTATCAATTTCACCAATGACTGTTTGGAATGTGCCATTTACTAATTCATCTAAACTTGACACGGCAAGTGGATGACGTAATAAAGATTTTGGTGAAATGCCAATTAATGGACGACGCATTTTACGGATCGCTTGACGACGTAACATGTGATAAACCTGTGCTGGAGTAGATGGAATACACACTTGCATATTCTGTTCTGCACAAAGTTGTAAATAACGTTCTAAACGAGCGGATGAGTGCTCTGGACCTTGGCCTTCATAACCATGTGGTAATAACATCACCAAGCCACACATTCTGCCCCATTTTTGTTCCCCAGAACTGATAAATTGGTCAATCACGATTTGTGCACCGTTTGCGAAGTCTCCAAACTGTGCTTCCCAAATGGTTAATGTTTTTGGATCTGTCGTCGCATAACCATATTCAAAAGCCAATACGGCTTCTTCGGATAATACTGAATCCCACACCTCAAAACGACCTTGGTTGGCGTGTAAATGTGTTAATGGTACATAACCTGTACCGTCATTTTGATTATGCACAACTGCATGGCGATGGAAGAACGTACCACGTCCCGAATCTTCACCCGATAAACGAACATTAGCGCCTTCATCTAATAAGGTTGCGTATGCCATAGTCTCTGCCATACCCCAATCAAACAATTTCTCGCCTTTAGCCATTTCACGGCGATCTGCATAGATTTTTTCTACACGAGGATGTGCACGCAATGTTTCTGGATATTCACTGACACGCTCCGCTAAAGTTTGGAAACGCTCTTGTGGGAATTTACTTTCGTAAGGAGATGTCCAGTCATAGTTGAGATATTGCAACCAATCCATTTGGGCGGTATCCATTTCTCGCCATTCTTTCACTACGCGATCGCCATTATCTAAGGCATCACGATAAAGATTCATCATTTCAATGGCGTCTTCTTCGGTAATCACCCCTTCAGCAATTAAACGATCTGCATAGACTTTACGTGGCGTTGGATGTTTTTTGATGATGCTATACATCATTGGTTGAGTGGCTAATGGTTCATCAGCCTCATTATGACCATGACGACGATAAGAAATCAGATCAATGAAAATATCGCGTTTGAATAAATTACGATATTCCACCGCCATTCTCGCGGCAAAAGCGACTGCTTCAGGATCATCACCATTCACATGAATAATCGGTGCCTGAATCATTTTTGCGATATCAGTACAATATTCTGTTGAGCGGGTGTCATTTGGGTTAGAGGTGGTAAAACCAATTTGGTTATTGATCACAATACGGATTGTTCCACCCACGGTATAACCACGCGCATTGGACATATTCAAGGTTTCTTGTACTACACCTTGTCCAGCTACCGCGGAATCCCCATGAACAGTAACCGCTAATACTTGATTACGCTCTGTATCGTTCTTTTTCGTTTGACGAGAACGTACCGCACCAATAACTACTGGGCTAACAATTTCTAAGTGCGACGGGTTAAATGCAAGGGTTAAATGTACACGACGATCACCAACTGCGAAGTCAGAAGAGAAACCTTGGTGGTATTTCACGTCACCTGTACGCTCGCCTGAATGTTTACCTGCAAACTCATCGAAAAGATCTTCTGGTTTCTTACCGAGCACGTTTACTAACATGTTTAAACGACCACGGTGTGCCATACCAAACACCACATCTTTTACGCCTTGTTTGCTCGCATGACGAATAATTTCTTTCATCAATGGAATAAAGGCATCACTTCCCTCTAAAGAGAAACGTTTTGCACCTGGGAATTTCGCACCAAGATAACGTTCTAAGCCATCTGCAGCGGTCAATTCGCTTAATAAATTAATTTTTTCTTCTTTGGTAAAGAGCGGTTTATTTAATTGGCTTTCTAATTTACTTTGTAGCCAATTTTTTTGCTCCATATCCTGAACATGCATAAACTCAAGACCAATTGAGCCACAATAGGTCTCTTTCAGCATTTCAGCTAAATCACCTAATTTGATGTTATCGCGATGATAGACATAGTGATTAATATTGAAGGTTTCATTGAGATCCTGTTCGGTAAAACCGTGATAACGGTAATCCAATTCAGGTACGGTGGAGACTTTCCAACGATAATAATTGATTGGGTCAAGTTTCGCTTCTAAATGACCGCGGAAGCGATAAGCATTGATAAATTGGAGGACTTTGACTAATTTTGCACTGGCTTCTGGATCGATGACCGTCACAGCTTCTGTTGTATTTTCTCTCGCTAAACGACGGAAATAATCACGGACTGGTGAATGTGGTTGCTCTACTGCGGTTGTTTTCGGCAATGCATCAAATGTGGCACGCCAGCTTTCATCGACTGAAGATGGGTCTTCTAAATAACGTTCGTATAACTCCTCAATATACGATTGATTAGAACCACCTAAAGCGGTTGAAGCCAACCATTCATCAAAGGCACTGTAATGCTGCATATCTACCCCTTTTATTACATGATGTTGTCCACCCATTATACATAGGATAAAAAAAGAAATAATCCTCAAATCACACTTTGTTACAATTTTGTGATCTACTTCAATAAAAAACCGCACATAAAGTGCGGTCCGTTTTATCTGAGTTTCTTAGAAACTTAAGAATGGGGTTATTTTTTCAATTGTAGCTTCACCGATACCATCAATATTTGAAAGCTCGGCAGCACTTTTGATTTTGCCCACTTTGTTACGGTAATCAATAATTGCTTGTGCTTTTTTCTCACCGATGCCAGAAAGTTTTTGTAACGTTTCTGCATCCGCTTTATTGATGTTTACTTTTGCTGAAGGGGCCACTTTCTCTTTAGCTGACTCTTTTGTTGAAGTCGCCTTTTCTTTTGCTTCTTTTACTTTATCTGCCGCTTTTGTTTTTGCGTCAGACGCTTTTTCTTTCGCATTATCTTTCACTGAATTTAATTTTTCAGTGGCTTTGTCTTTCATGGACGGTTGATTATTCTCAGTTGCTTTTTCTTTTAACTCTGATGCTTTCTCTTTTACCGCATCTTTTGCAGAAGTTGCTTTATCTTTCATTGCATCTTTCGCGGATGTTGCTTTTTCTTTAGCTTCAGTTACTTTATCTAATGCATTTGATTTTGTTGAACTTGCACTATCTGTCATTGATTTAAGCTTATCATTTGCCGCATTTTTCACGTCAGCTTTTGTGCTTTCAACCATTGATTTTGAATTTGTTACAACATCTTCTTTTGTTGGCAATACAGATGTATTCGTTGCTAATGCAGAACCAGATACGGCTAATGCAAGTGATGTTAATGTTAAAAGTGATTTTAAAGATTTCATAAAAACTCCTGTTTTGTTATTAATAGGTGCGACAAGCAAACCTGTATGCTAAGACTTATCTTAAGAAAATTAGTTCAAAACAAAAAACGCTCCGAATAAGGAGCGTCTTTAAATTTAATACTGACTAATCATCGCTTGAGAAGATAGAAAGTAATCTTAATAAGCTAATGAATAAGTTGTAAATTGACACATAAATACTCACTGTTGCACGAATATAGTTTGTTTCGCCACCGTGAATAATATTGCTGGTTTCATAAAGGATTGTCATTGTTGAGAACACCACAAACAATGCACTGATCCCGACCGCTAGCGCTGGAATTTGGAAGAAGAAGCTTGCCACAATCCCTAACAATAACACGATAAATAATGAGAAAATCGCGGTAGAAAGGAAAGACATGTCTTTCTTCGTTGTTAGCACATAAGCTGAACAAGCAAAGAAGACGATGGCTGTACCTGTGAAAGCAAGCATAATCAAATCTTCCATTCCTCTCGCCACATACATATTTAAAATTGGTCCAATGGTATAACCCATGAAACCAGTAAACGCGAATGCAGCTAAGATTCCCCATGCACTATTTGCTAAACGGTTTGTGACAAAAAGTAAACCATAAAAACCTACAAGTAACACGATAAGATTTGGATAAGGCAAGTTTAAGCTCATAGAGATATAAGCAACAACTGCCGAAAATGCCATCGTTAATCCCAATAAGAAATAGGTATTACGTAGCACTTTATGTGTGCTAAGTAGTGATTCTTCCTGTGAATTAACCACAATGCGAGATTGCATAAAAGCTCCTTATTTTACAAAGAATAAAGTTGATGAAACATCAATCCGTAAAGTAAGGGCTACAGCTAAAAAAGTCAATGGTAAATCAAGAATTTGTTTTAATTTTTAAATTTAAGAAGGTAAAAGTGCAGTCAACTTTTAAAGTTATTTTTTATATGCGTTATAGTGAATAAATTAACTTACTCAACAAGCTGAATTAGATTATAATGAGCATTCTATTTATTCCACATCATGGACATTATATGAACAGCAAAAAATCTTATCTCGCTATTTTTGGCATCATTCTTGCCGTTGGATTGATGGCATCAGCGTTTATCTTAGGTAATCAATTTAAAAATTTACGCCAGACTGGTTCTATTTCAGTTAAAGGCTTGGCAGAAAGTCATTACACCTCAACACAAGGGACATGGGTTATCCGCGTAACAGGTTGGGGTGCGACTTATAATGACGCAATGGCAGCGAATCAGAAAAACTTGAATGAAGCCGTTCGTTTCCTTAAAGCTCAAGGTTTTACTGATGAAAATCGAGAAATCACAGAATTAGATGTTTCTACTCATACTGACTATTATGAAAATGAAAAAGGTGAAACCAAAAGTAGAGATAATGGCTTTGATGCTTCAAGAGCAATCCGCATTTCGACCAAAGAACTGACTAAGTTGCAAAAAGCGCTCACCAATATTCACCAATTGGTTGCCAACAACCAAGACATTAGTTTTGGTGATCCAAATTATTACTTAGAAAATCTTGAACAAATTAAGCGTGAATTAATTTCAAAAGCCACACAAGATGCACATGTTCGTGCTGAAGAGTTTGCGAAAACCAGTAATGTGAAAGTTGGTGTGTTAAAATCCGCTTCACAAGGACCGTTCTACATTCAAGCGCCAAATCCCGATGCGGATGACTCTAGTGATTACACTGGTAGCTACGACACAAGCACCATCGAGAAAAAAGCACGCTTAGTCGTAACAATTGAATATGCCATTGAATAATTGTTTAATATTTACTAAATGCTAATAAAAGCAAGTACGGCAGTTTATAACATATAAGTTATACTAATAGCTGCCGTTAACTATAAAATATCTAATCTTTATTAACCAGCATAATCAAACTTAAATTCTGATTTATTTTTTATAAAACACCCACTACATATAAATCTATCACATGCTAACTAATATTGTTGTTTTAATAAATTATTAAAATAGAAATAACTTAATATTTAAAAAAATAGGAGCTTATAATGAGAGAAACTTTACCTTTTATCATAATAGGTTTAATCATAGCATTCTCTTTTTTTATGATATTTTTAAACGAGTATAATGAGAAGAAAAAATTTATAGAAAAAATTAAACTGAATTCTTTTTTTAATTATAAAGAAAAAAATCCAACTCTAGTAAAAGACGGCTATGTAAAATGTAATGTATGTGGTGGGAGTGCTATTGTCATAGTTTATAAATATGCTCCAGATGATTCCAAGAAACCATATGCTTTGGCTCATGTATGCAGAACATGTGGTACAACACTATATTACACAGAAAATGATTGATATTGTAAAAAATAGATTATCATTTAAAAAATAACATAAAACAAAAACTTGTCTTAAGGCCCACATGCAACTCCCTACCCTACAACCCGCAAAATTAATTCGTCGCTATAAACGCTTTTTGACTGATATTGAATTACCAAATGGCGAAGTGATCACTATTCATTGTGCAAATACCGGTGCAATGACTGGCTGTGGTGAAAAAGGTGATACCGTTTGGTACTCTCATTCTGATAGCCAAACTCGCAAATATCCACACAGTTGGGAATTAACGCAACTAGCAAATGGCCAACTTGTTTGCATTAATACGCACAGATCCAATCAGTTAGTCTTTGAAGCCTTGCAAAATAAACAAATCAAAGAACTCGCTATGTATGATGAAATTTATCCTGAAGTGAAATATGGTGAAGAAAATAGCCGTATCGACTTCTTACTTAAGGGTGAGGGCTTGCCAGATTGTTATGTTGAAGTGAAATCAATCACCTTCGTAAAAGGTACATTAGGAATGTTTCCCGATGCGGTGACTACTCGTGGACAAAAACATGTTCGTGAGCTTTTAGCCATGAAAAAACAAGGACATCGCGCCGTTGTTCTCTTTGCTGGATTACATGATGGTTTCGATCGTTTTAAAATCGCTGAGTTTGTGGATCCTGAATATGATCGCCTTTTAAAAGATGCCAAATTTCAGGGCGTTGAAGCTTATGCTTATGCGGGAAAATTTGACATTTCAGATGGAATTCCGACCGCACTTTCTCTCACAGAAAGTGTACCTTACATCGATTAAAAAATAATTGAGAATTATTTGCATTTTGTTGTTGACAAGGTATTTGATAATAGTTATCATCTAAACATTCCAAAAACAAACAGATAATCACTCCAACTTCACGCCTATTTCCCCACAAATAGGCGTTTTTTTTCATCTCAATCTTTTCATTTCAGCCATATTCTCTATAATGTAGCCTTTAATATTAAAATAACATTAGGAAATAGAATGACTGATATTAATACCGTTCTCGCAGAACTAAAACGCGGTACTGATGAGATTCTTTCTGAAGCGGATTTAATCGAAAAACTAAAAGAAAATCGCCCACTTAAAATTAAACTTGGTGCAGACCCTACTGCTCCGGATATTCACTTAGGGCATACCGTGGTATTAAACAAACTTCGTCAATTCCAACAATTAGGCCACGAAGTCTATTTCTTAATCGGTGATTTCACCGGTATGGTCGGCGACCCATCTGGTAAAAATACCACTCGCCCACCGCTTAGCCGCGAAGATGTGCTTCGCAATGCGGAAACCTATAAAGAACAGATCTACAAAATTCTAGACCCACAAAAAACGAAAATCGTATTCAACTCTGAATGGTTGGGTAAATTGGGTACTGAAGGGATGATCCGTTTAGCGAGCAACTACACCGTAGCCCGTATGCTAGAACGTGATGACTTCAAAAAACGTTTTGGTAACAATCAACCTATCGCAATTCACGAATTTATTTATCCTTTATTACAAGGCCATGACTCTGTTGCTTTAGAAGCAGACGTTGAACTTGGTGGTACAGACCAAAAATTCAACTTACTTGTTGGCCGCGAGTTACAAAAATCAGCTGGTCAGAAACCACAGGTAGCGATTACGCTTCCATTACTTGTTGGTTTAGACGGTGAGAAGAAAATGTCTAAATCATTAGGCAACTACATTGGCGTGACTGATGCTCCAAGCGATATGTTCGGTAAAATCATGTCGATCTCTGATGAATTAATGTGGGATTGGTACAACTTACTTTCTTTCCGTCCACTCACTGAAATTGCTGAATTAAAATCTGAAGTGGAAAATGGTAAAAACCCACGTGATGTGAAGATTTTATTAGCCAAAGAAATCATTGCACGCTTCCATGATGAAGCTGCGGCAGAGGAGGCTGAGCAAGAGTTTATTAACCGTTTCCAAAAAGGTGCGATGCCGGATGAAATGCCTGAATTCACCTTTGAAGGTGAAATTGGTTTAGCAACCTTACTAAAAGAAGCCGGACTGGTTCCTTCTACTTCTGAAGCGATTCGCTCAGCGAAGCAAGGTGGTGTGAAAATCAATGGCGAAAAAGTCGAAGACATGAAAGCCAATGCGCCAAAAGGTACAAATGTTTACCAAGTCGGTAAACGTAAGTTTGCACGCGTAACCATCGCATAAAACACCTATGAAAATGACCGCTCTTTTTAAGTGCGGTTATTTTTTAACTGTATTTTTGATGATATGCCTAAAATTGTTCTTATCAGACATGCAACACCATTAGTAGATGGTAGTAAATGCGACTCTACCGTTGCTCAAAACCGCTTGATTAATTATAACCAAACCGAACATTTGGCATTAGATGAATTAAATTCATTTAAACAAAGCTCGGCATATCAAGACATTTTATTAATTGAAAAAGTCTTTGTTTCTCCTCTAATTAGGGCACAAAAAACGGCAGAAGCATTATTCCCGAATAACGAACGAATTATACTGGAGGATTTAAAGGAATTTGATCTAAAAATAATAAATATTCCAAAAATAAAGCTAACGCTTAATTTATGGTTTATTCTTTCTAGGATATTGTGGTTGCTAGGATTAAATAAAACACAAAATAGCATTCACCAAGAAAAAAAACGCGTTGCAAAATTAATACCAACTTTGCTACAACAAGATTGCTGTATTGTCGGCCATGGTTTTATTCAGCATGAAATAAAAAAATATTTGAGAAAGTATCATTTTGTAAAATCATTTCATGAAAAAAATGGGTGTTTTTGTGTAGAAATTTTTCAAAATCCTACATATAAACAGAATTCAAGTTTATAAATTTGATAACGGGAGAGTATGATGAATCAAAAAATCTGGGTAACTGGCGATGCGGTTGTCGATCTTATTCCTGACGGTGAAAATCATTATTTACGTTGTGCCGGTGGTGCGCCTGCAAATGTGGCTGTTGGCGTAGCGCGCTTAGGCAGCCCAAGTGCCTTTATTGGTCGCGTAGGTAACGATCCCCTTGGCCAATTTATGCAAGACACCTTAAATACGGAAAATGTGAATACACAACATATGATTTTAGATCCGCAATATCGTACTTCTACGGTTGTGGTCGGCTTAGATAATGGCGAACGCAGCTTTACCTTTATGGTAAATCCAAGTGCGGACCAGTTCTTACAAGCCAGTGATTTACCGCCTTTCCAACAAGGTGAATGGCTACATTGCTGCTCTATTGCGCTGATTAATAATCCATCTCGCGAAGCGACTTTCGAAGCCATTCGGCGTATTAAAGCCGCTGGCGGTTTCTTCTCTTTTGACCCTAATTTACGCGAGTCACTTTGGTCTAGCCTAGAAGAAATGAAAACTGTGGTCATGGAAGCCGTTGCATTAGCGGATGTTCTGAAATTCTCTGAAGAAGAATTAACCCTTCTGACTAATACCGATAGTCTTGAAAAAGCCTTTGAAAAAGTGACCGCACTTTATCCTGAAAAATTGATTATCGTGACTTTAGGTAAAGATGGCGCACTCTATCACTTAGAAGGTAAGAAAGATGTAATTGCTGGAAAAGCCTTACAACCGGTTGATACAACAGGTGCGGGTGATGCCTTCGTTGGTGGCCTGCTTGCGGGTCTTTCACAGCATCCAAACTGGAAAGACAATGATGTGCTTGTGCAAATTATCCGTCAAGCCAATGCTTGTGGCGCCCTTGCCACGACAGCAAAAGGGGCAATGTCTGCGCTACCAAATAAAGCACAATTAGCCGCATTCCTAGCCAGCTAAGGATCAAAGGTGCAAATTATTGCACCTTTTACTTACCCGATCACATTAACGAGGCACGATCACGATGATTATTTTCAATAATGGCAAATACAAAAGCATTCTAGCCACAGAAAAAGGCGAACTCGCAGAAATTGCTGAAACCGTGCAAAAAGACAAAGATTTTCGACCGCACTTTCATATTGCCCCACCAACCGGCTTAATGAATGATCCAAATGGTTTGATCTTTGATGGTGAAAAGTATCATCTGTTCTACCAATGGTTTCCATTCGATGCCATTCACGGGATGAAACATTGGAAGCATTTAATCACGAAAGATTTTCAACATTATCAATCAGCAGATGATCTGATTCCTTGCGAGCTTTTTGAGTCTCACGGCTGTTATTCTGGTGGCGCTTTAAAAGTTGGTGACAAATTGGCCATGTTCTATACCGGCAATACTCGTCGACCAAGTGATAATCAACGCGTGCCTTATCAAAATTTAGCAATTTTCGATCTTAATGGGAAATTGCTTAGCAAACGTCCGTTAATTGAAAATGCACCTGAAGGTTATACAGAGCATGTTCGTGATCCTAAACCGTATTTGACTGAAGACGGAAAAATCCGTTTTATCTGTGGCGCACAGCGAGAAAACCTCACAGGAACAGCCATTATTTTTGAAATGGACAATCTTGAAGATACGCCTCGTTTATTAGGCGAGCTTTCCTTGCCTGCTTTTGACAATAAAAACGTGTTTATGTGGGAATGCCCTGACCTATTGAAACTCGGTGATAAAGATGTCTTTATTTGGTCGCCACAAGGTAAAGATCGGGAAGCGCATCAATTCCAAAATAATTATCATGCGACTTATGCTGTGGGCAAATTAACAGATTTAACCTTTGAAGCAGAATATATTAGCGAATTAGATCAGGGCTTTGATTTCTACGCACCACAAACGTTTGGCGGCCTAGATAATCAAACTCATGCGGTGCTTTTCGGTTGGATTGGTTTACCAGATTTAACCTATCCAACAGATAAATTTAAATGGCATTCTGCTTTAACCTTGCCAAGAGAATTGCGCTTAGAAGGCACAAGAATTTATCAACGTCCGATTGCTAAAATAGACGAAAATCTGACCGCACTTTATCCGTATCATCTTAATGGACAAGCCGAGATTAAAAATTTAGATTGCGCTTATATCAAATTTGAGGCAAATAACCAAGCCTTTGACTTAACCTTCTTCCAAAATGACAAAGGACAATCACTGCGTCTATCTTATAAAAATGGCTTGATCTGCTTAGATCGCAGTCAAAGCGAACAAACGGAATTAATGGAGAAATTCGATACTAAACGTTTCTGCGAAATTGAAAATCTGCAGACTGTTGAAATTTTCTTTGATCGCTCAATTATTGAAATTTTCTTTAATCATGGTGAAAAAGCCATGACATCAAGATTTTTCATTGAGAACAGAAAAAATACAATAACCAGCAATCGCCCGTTAGATTTAACGATCGGTTATTTACCGACTATTCAATATATTTAAAAGGTTTTTATGCAAAAAACTCATTTCAATCTGAAAGATTTTCAGACGGCCTGTTTTTTATTTTGAGAATAATTGTATAGTGTATTTTTAACTTACTGTTTTTATTGTTTTAAATTACAGTTCGTGGACTTGCATATATCATTTCGTATTAAAGGATGTTTGAAAAAATAGGTAGGATTAAAATCATCTATTTCTATGAAAATTATAGAAGCATAATAAAAGAACAGTTATTTTTTAAATTTTATCTTTAAAATCTAATTGATAGTTATTTATTCGTACTAAGTTTTCAAAATGGTGCTAGAATAATGGGCTAAGCCATTACAAATTTAAGGAGTTTCAAATGAAAAAAGCATTATTTCTTTCTGTTTGCCTATTAGGGGCAGGTTCATGTTTTGCACAGGAAAATATAGAGCATAAAAAAGAAGTCTGTCCTAAAAGTGCATTAGAAAATATTGAAAATGTTAGTTATGATTGCTTGGATGTTTGGGATAGCCGTTTAGAAAAAAAAATTGATGAAAAATATAAGATGATATACCGACGAGTAAAACAAAAAGATATGGCTATACATGCTTTGCCTTCCTCTTATTTTATTAAAGTACGTAAAACTTGGAATGCATATAGAGAACAACTTTGTTCTGATCCTACAAATAATACAGATCTAAAATCTGCATCTGATTGGTATATTCTTCAATGCCGAATTGAGCAATCGCAAGCTCATTTGAAAGCATTGGAGCGCTTCTAATTTGTTTTAAGAAAGGAATAAAGTATGGCAAAGAAAGCGAATCATGGCCTTCGTTTTACCGGTGGCGATCATTTAACCCCTAAAGATGGTTTTAAATATTATCTACATCAAGCTATGATGGTAAATGAATTGCATGGGGGGTATGGTGCATATGAAATGTCTGATGCTGTATATGGTTCTAGTGGTCCAAGCTTTGGTGGAAATCAATTTGATGTGGGATCTAATAAAGATGGCCAAAAGTTATTAGAAAAAATACTTCATCACAAGATGAGCAAAAATGTCCTTTTTGCTTTAACAGCTTTTTCATTAGTCGCCTGTACGACAACACCAAGTGAACCGCCAAAAAATACAGAACATTGGGCAACGCTAATCAGCAAACAGGAAAATTTATATCAGGTGGATAATAAATTTTACCGTAGTGAGCAATTAGAGCCGCAATCAGAAACGTTATTAAATAAGTTGAACATTCACACAATTGTGAATTTACGCTTTTTTGATCGTAATGATGATAAACAAGCATTTGGTCATACTAAGATCAATTTGATTAATACCCCATTACTAACTTGGTCAATCAGTCCAGATGAAGTAGCTGATATTCTGTGGCAAATCAAGCAACACCAAAAAAATGGTGCGGTTTTAGTGCATTGTTATCATGGCGCTGACAGAACTGGCCTCATTGTTGCAAGTTACCGTGTGATTTATCAAAATTGGGATCTCAATGAAGCCAAACGTGAAATGCAACAAGGCCCTTACGGCTATCATTCTGTTTGGAAAAATATTGATAATTTCTTCACGCAAGAAAATATGGCTAAGATCAAAGCCGAATTAAATAAACGTTCTAACAAGACAAAATAGAACATGAATAAAAGTGCGGTTAAAATTAACCGCACTTTTATTTCCCACTACGTTACTTAATTAACATTAATGACTATGTTTGTTCAACAACAAAACGCAACGCCATCCAATATTGTGGCGTTCAATTTTCTATTGATTGCCTTTTTAACGGGAATTGCCTCTGCGTTTCAAACACCGACCTTGAGTTTATATCTCTCTCAAGAGATTCAAGTTTCACCTTTTTTTGTGGGCTTGTTCTATTCAGTCAATGCCATTATAGGCATTATCTTAAGCCAAATTCTGGCAAAATATTCTGATAAGCAAGATGACCGTCGCAAAGTGATGATTGTTTGCTGTTTGATTGCCGTACTTGGTTGTCTGATTTTTGCTTATAGCCGAAATTATTATGTGTTGATTATTATCGGTACCACGCTGTTAGGACTAGGATCATCCGCTAATCCGCAATCTTTTGCTTTAGCACGAGAATATGCTGAAAGCAGCCATCGTGAAGCAGTGATGTTCACCACAATTATGCGAACTCAAATCTCATTGGCTTGGATTGTTGGGCCACCACTTTCTTTTTTCATTGCGTTAAACTGGGGCTTTGATTACATGTATTTGGTGGCAGGGTCAGCCTTTTTACTTTGTGCAGGCGTCAGCAAATTATTGCCGAAAATTCCTCGTCAAAGTGCGGTTAAAAATCAAGAGATTTTAGACAATACGCCACCAAGAAAAAGTGTGATTTACTTGTTCATCGCTAATCTATTGCTTTGGACCTGTAACAGCATGTATCTCATTAATATGCCATTATTTGTGATTAATGAATTACATTTAAACAAAGAACTGGCGGGAACATTAATGGGGACGGCTGCGGGATTGGAAATCCCTGTGATGATATTGGCGGGCTATCTCACCAAATATTTCAGTAAAAAGCGCTTGATGATGATTGCTTTAGTTTCAGGTCTCGCCTTCTATTCAAGTTTGTTATTCGCTGAACAAACTTGGCAGCTTATCGGATTACAAATGCTTAATGCGATTTTTATCGGTATTACCGCGACCATTGGGATGGTGTATTTCCAAGACTTAATGCCGACTAAAATGGGCACTGCCACCACCTTATTTAGTAATGCAGCAAAAAGTAGTTGGATTATCGGAGGACCTATTGCGGGTATTATTGCGGAAATTTGGCATTACAACTCTGTTTTTTATGTCGCTGTGGCATTAATTTTTATCAGCGTAGGCTGTATGTGGAAAGTCAAATCAGTTTAATGAAAATAAAAAAGTGCGGTCAATTTTAACCGCACTTTTTACTTTATATTAGCGCCATGCTTTGAATTGGTTAATCAATCCATTGGTTGAGCTATCATGGCTTGAAACGTTCTCTTTGTCTGCCAATTCAGGAAGAATTCGATTCGCTAATTGTTTACCTAATTCCACGCCCCATTGGTCGAAACTAAAGATATTAAAAATCACACCTTGTGCAAAAATTTTGTGTTCATACATCGCAATTAATGCGCCAAGAACAAATGGTGTAATTTTTTGCACTAAAATAGAGTTGGTCGGTTTGTTACCGGTAAAGACTTTAAATGGCACAATGTCTTTTACCTCATCCAACGATTTACCGGCTTTCACAAACTCTGCTTCGACTTCTTCTTTGGTTTTACCGAAAGCAAGTGCTTCAGTTTGTGCAAAGAAGTTTGATAACAATTTACTGTGATGGTCACCTAATGGATTATGGCTTTGTGCAGGCGCAATAAAATCACAAGGAATTAACATCGTACCTTGGTGAATCAATTGGTAGAACGCATGTTGGCCATTTGTACCTGGTTCCCCCCAAATAATTGGGCCGGTTTGATAATCACGGATAACATTGCCATTACGATCGACATATTTACCGTTTGATTCCATGTTACCTTGTTGGAAATACGCCGCAAAACGGTGTAAATATTGGTCATAAGGTAAAATTGCCTCAGTTTGTGCACCGAGGAAATTGGTATTCCATAAGCCTACCAATGCTAATGTTGCAGGAATATTTTTTTCTAATGGCGCAGTACGGAAATGTTTATCCATTTCATGCGCACCACTTAGTAACGCTTCAAAATTGTCAAAACCGATTGAAAGTGCGATTGAAAGACCGATTGCAGACCATAAAGAATAACGGCCACCAACCCAATCCCAGAACTCAAACATATTGTTTGTATCGATACCAAATTCTGCTACCGCTTTACCATTGGTCGAAAGTGCGGCAAAGTGTTTTGCCACCGCGCTGTTATCTTTCGCTGCCGCCAATAACCAATCACGCGCAGTATTCGCATTGGTCATGGTTTCTTGTGTGGTAAAGGTTTTAGATGCGACTAAGAAAAGTGTGGTTTCAGGATTTACTTTTTTCAATGTTTCAGCGATGTGTGTACCATCCACGTTTGAAACGAAGTGCATATTCAAGTGATTTTTATAAGGACGAAGTGCTTCAGTCACCATGTAAGGACCTAAGTCCGAACCACCGATACCGATATTCACCACATCAGTAATTGCTTTTCCGGTATAACCTTTCCACTCACCTGAAATCACACGATCACAGAACGCGCTCATTTTGGCTAATACGGCATTCACTTCTGGCATCACATCTTTGCCATCTACATATACTGGTGTATTTGAACGGTTACGAAGTGCAGTATGTAATACGGCACGATTTTCTGTACGATTAATCTTTTCGCCCGTAAACATGGCATTAATCGCTTCATCTAATGCCGATTCTTTGGCTAATTGATGAAGTAATTTGAGGGTTTCTTGGTTAATTTTATTTTTTGAAAAATCTACTAAGATTTGATTTTCAAAAGTTAAAGAATAATCATTAAAACGATTTTGTTCTTGTTTGAACAAATCAGCAATGGTGGTATGAGCCAGTTGAGCTTGGTGAGCTTCAAGCGCTTTCCAAGCTTGTGTATTGGTTGGGTTAATGTTTTTCATGAATATTTCCTTTTAAAAATTGAATTCTTTACATTTTTGCTTTCTTGCAAAAACAATTAATCGACATATTCTGTTATAACACGAGGGGTCAATTTTGTAATCAATTCATAGCTTAAAATACCACTGTATTTAGCTACTGTTTCAATTGGTAATTCCTTACCCCATAAAATCACTTCATCGCCCACTTTATCTTGGCTATCTGGACCTAAATCCACCGTCAGCATATCCATTGAGACACGACCAACAATAGGAACAATACGACCATTTAGATAAACTGGCGTACCTTCTGGCACATCACGTGGATATCCATCACCATAACCAATGGCAACCACGCCAATTTTAGTATCTTTCGGACTCGTCCAAATACCGCCATAGCCAACAGGCTCCCCTTTTTTATGCTCACGTACAGAAAGCAAAGATGACGTTAAATTCATCACAGGAGTTAAACCAAATTCAGCACCTACAGTATCTGTTGGTGAAATGCCGTACATAATAATCCCTGGGCGAATACAATCTAAATGTGCTTCTGGCCAGAATAGAATCCCACCTGATGCGGCAATGGTTCGCTCTCCCTCTTTATTTTTTGTGGCTTGAAGGAAACGATCGAGCTGAACTTGAGTGTAATCAGAATCTAATTCATCAGCACGACTAAAATGACTCACAAAACCTAAGTGCGGTTGAATTTGAGGGAGTTTTTTCAGCTCTTGATAAAAATAATCCACTTCATCAAGTGACACACCCAAACGGTGCATACCCGTATCAATTTTTAACCAAACTTTAATTGGACTTGGTACTACGGCTCGTTTTAATGCTTCAAGCTGTTCGCGGTTATGTACCACCGTCTCAATATTATTTACTGCAATAATAGGCAGATCTTTTTCATCAAAAAAGCCTTCTAGCAATAAGATCGGTTTGATAATACCGTTAGAGCGTAAAGATAACGCCTCTTCTAAGCGTGCCACAGCAAAGCAATCCACCATGCTTTCTAAAGCAGATGAGACAAATACCACACCGTGACCATACGCATTTGCTTTCACGACAGCAATAATCTTGCTGTGAGGTGCTTTTTTTTTAATAACTTGTAAATTATGTTTTAAGGCAAGCGAACTGATTTTCGCTGTTGCCGGTTTTACGTTCATTTTTCTAATCCGTTATCTCTTGCCTAATAATCATCTCTGTATTCACGCTGCTCGGCAAGATTATCAAAGCGTGAGAATTGACCGTTAAATGCTAAACGTACACGACCAATCGGACCGTTACGTTGTTTACCAATAATGATTTCAGCAACCCCTTTATCTTCGGAATTATCGTTATACACTTCGTCACGATAAATAAACATAATCAAGTCAGCATCCTGTTCAATGGAGCCTGATTCACGTAAGTCTGAGTTTACTGGACGTTTATCCGCACGTTGTTCCAAAGTACGGTTGAGCTGGGAAAGCGCAATGACCGGGACTTCTAATTCTTTCGCTAATGCTTTTAACGAGCGGGAAATCTCAGCGATTTCTAAGGTACGGTTATCTGAAAATGCAGGTGCGCGCATTAATTGAAGGTAATCCACCATAATCATGCTCAAGCCCCCATTTTCGCGATACACACGACGTGCGCGCGAACGCAATTCTGTTGGGGTTAAGCCAGATGAATCATCAATATAAAGATTGTTTTTTTGCTTAAACATCCCAAACACGCTGGCAATTTTGCTCCATTCCGTTTCATCCAAATTTTGACCAGTACGAATTTTGGTTTGGTCCACGCGAGCAAGAGAGGCAATCATACGCATCATGATTTGTTCAGCAGGCATCTCCAAACTGAATACCAACACAGGCTTATCACTTGCCATGGCAGCATTTTCACAAAGGTTCATCGCAAACGTGGTTTTACCCATAGAAGGACGTGCAGCGACAATGATGAGGTCTGAAGGCTGTAAACCTGCTGTTTTCTTATCTAAGTCAACAAAGCCCGTTGTGACCCCTGTCACACCGCTATGATTTTCAAGCTTACTTAAGGTATCAATTCGAGCAATAGTACTTTCCAACACGCTGATCACATTTTGTGGTCCTTCAGTTGAAGAACTGCGTTTTTCAGCAATAGCAAATACTTCTCTTTCAGCTTCATCCAATACCATTTTGATGTCTTTGCCTTTCGGAGAATAGCTGTTTTCTGCGATACGATTTCCCACAGCAATAAGCTCACGCAAAATCGCTTTTTCACGTACGATTTCAGCATAAGCCAAAATATTAATGGCATTTGGCGTGTTATTAGAAAGATCAGCGAGATAAGCAAAACCGCCTACGGAATCACTAATACCTTTCGCTTTAAGGGCTTGATCAAGGGTGATTAAATCGATCGGTGTTTGGTTACGCATTAATTCTTCCATAGTTTGGAAGATTGCTTTATGCGCAAAAGTATAAAAATCCTCAGCGATCACTCTTTCTGCAATACCATCCCAATGTTGATTACTCAACATGATGCCGCCAAGTACGGCTTGTTCAGCTTCAGTGGAATGAGGCGGGATGCTAACTTGTTCAGTTTTCTGATCAGGTGATTGGATTTGTCGTTGTGATGCCATAAGGATTTCAATTTAAACTAAAAAACTGTGCTTATGATACCGCAAATACGAGGTGGTTTTAAGAAAAAAGTGCGGTTAATATTTTCAATATTTTAGAAATAAAAAACGGTGGAAAAATCCACCGCTCTTTTTATAAGAAATATTGATTACTCAACGATTAAGGTACGGCAAACATTAGTTGTGCCTGCTGATTCATCACCTTGAGTTAATAATACAATATCACCAGAAACCAAATAACCTTTTTCTTTTAATAGGTTAATCGCTGCTTTCGCACCTGCAGAAGTACGAGATTCACCATCAAAATGAACTGGTGTCACACCACGGTATAATGCGCAACGGTTTAATGTTTCTTGAACACGAGAAAGTGCAAAGATTGGTAAACCTGAACTGATACGTGACATTAATAATGGTGTACGACCAGAGTGGCTTAATGTAATAATTGCTGCAATACCGCTTAAGTGGTTTGCTGCGTACATTGCAGACATCGCTACAGATTCTTCAATATCTCTGAATTCACGATCTAAACGGTGTTTAGAAATATTGATGCTTGGCATTTTTTCTGCACCTAAACATACGCGAGCCATTGTCGCCACAGTTTCAGCTGGATATTGACCTGCTGCAGTTTCAGCAGAAAGCATTACCGCGTCAGTACCATCTAATACCGCATTTGCCACGTCCATCACTTCTGCACGAGTTGGCATTGGGTTGCTGATCATTGACTCCATCATTTGAGTTGCAGTAATAACCGCACGGTTTAATTGACGTGAACGACGAATTAATTTTTTCTGTACGCCAACTAATTCTGGGTCACCGATTTCAACACCTAAGTCACCACGAGCCACCATGATTACATCAGAAGCAAGAATAATATCATCCATTGCTGCTTCATCAACAACGGTTTCAGCACGCTCAACTTTAGCAACGATTTTCGCGTCTAAACCTGCTTGTTTTGCTAATTCACGCGCATAGTTTAAATCTGCACTTGAACGAGGGAAAGATACAGCTAAGTAATCTACACCGATACGTGCAGCTGTGATGATATCTGCTTTATCTTTTTCAGTTAATGCATCTGCAGATAAACCACCACCTAATTTATTGATCCCTTTATTGTTTGATAATGGACCACCAACTGTCACTTCAGTAAATACTTTTGCACCGTCAGTAGAAAGGACTTTTAATTGAACACGGCCATCATCTAATAAAAGAATATCGCCAGGAACAACATCTTGTGGAAGTGTTTTATAGTCTAAACCAACGGCTTCTTGATTGCCTTCACCTTTTGGTAATTCCGCATCAAGAATAAATTTATCACCAACATTTAAGAAAATTTTGCCGTCTTTAAAAGTAGAAACACGAATTTTAGGGCCTTGTAAGTCACCTAAAATTGCCACGGTTTTACCTAATTTCTTCGCGATCGCACGAACACGCTCAGCACGCTCAATATGATCATCTGGTGTACCGTGAGAAAAGTTCATACGCACAACATTAGCGCCTGCTGCGATAATTTTTTCAAGATTGTTATCGCGGTCTGTTGCAGGACCCATTGTACATACAATCTTCGTTCTTCTTAATTTTCTAGACATTATCTAAACTCCACAAATAGTTACAATTTAAAAAAGCTTTTTTAATTTCGGCTCATCCGAGATAAAAACCGTCGCGCATTATACGCTTAAACCACCGCAAAATCAAAACAAGCACTGAGAGTTTTTGCAACAAATTTTGGTTATTTTTTTAGCAGCTAAATTTAACTTAAAACAAATCCCCTTGTTTTCATCCTTAAAACTGTTTATCATCTGCCACATCTTTTACGCGACTATAGCTCAGTTGGTTAGAGCACCACCTTGACATGGTGGGGGTCACTGGTTCGAGTCCAGCTAGTCGCACCATATTGCAATCCCAAGCTTTTTAGCTTGGGATTTTTTCTTTTTATCGCCTACTTAATTTGAATGAATATTTTCTGAATAAATCGCATAAGCAAATGAAAATAATTTGCATTGATCGACGTAAACGTTTTCGTTATACTTCCCACTCTTTTTATCTAACGGGAAGCTAATATGAATTTTAAATTAAGCCTCATTTCAACCGCACTTTTAACCAGTTTTTCCATTTCTACGTTTGCAGAAACTGAGCAGGCCGTAGATACAAATACCGAGACGCTTGAGCAAATTAACGTTCAAGATACAGGGATTAAACAAAATGGTTACCAAACGACGGGGACATCTGTCGTATCAAAAGCTGAAGTGCCAGTATTCGACACGCCAAACACAGTAAATATTCTTTCAACTAAACTACTAGAAGATCGCAAACCTGAATCACTCATTGATGCACTTTATAACGTCAGTGGTGTGAGTCAAGCGAATACGTTAGGTGGTATGTTTGACTCTATTCAAAAACGTGGTTTTGGTGGAAACCGTGACAACTCAATTATGCGTAACGGTTTACAAGCTGGCCCCGCTAAAAACTTTAGCGCGACAACTGAAACCGTTGAAGTTTTAAAAGGTCCTGCATCTGTACTTTATGGTATTCAAGATCCAGGTGGTGTAGTTAATATCATTACTAAAAAACCACAACAAACGCCACGTTATGTCGTTGGTGGAACCTTAGGTAATCATAGCCTGTGGGGAACGCAATTAGATTTTACTGGTGGCTTAGGAAATGGTTTTGCTTACCGCTTTATCTATGACAAACAAGAAAAAGATTACTGGCGTAATTTTGGCAAAGTGAAAAATACGACTTACGCCCCTTCTCTTTCTTGGGAAAATGATAAAACTAAAGTGCTTCTTTCTTATGAACACAAAGATATTCTTGAACCATTTGATCGTGGTACAAATCTTTTAACGGCAACCAATGCCTTACCGGATATTCCTGCATCGCGTCGTTTAGATGAACCCAATAATGAAACAACCGCAAAAACCGATAATATTGATTTCAAAATTGAACACAAATTAAGTGACGGTTGGAAATTAAATGCGGGTTATAGCTATGCTCGTTACAAATATTTCTACGACCAAGCTCGTATTACAAATATTAACGTCACAGATGTTGCTATCCCTGCAGTGAAAAATAAAAAAGGCGAGATTACCTCTCCTGCATTAAGTGCACGTCATGTACGCCGAGAGATTGAACAGCAACAAGGTGACCAGCGTGTTCATAGTGGCACATTAAATATTGTCGGTGAATTTGGTATTGGTGATATTGCTAACCGCTTTGTAGCGGGTATTGATGCAATGCGTAATATTCGTGATCTTGGTCCGATTTATAACAAAGGTATCATGAATTCGGATATTAATATTGATAATCCAAACTATACCAGCCCTGTTGCGGAACATAAAAATGGTAACGGCAACGCCTACCAATATAACTATCTCAAAACTGTTGGGATTTATATTCAAGATACCGCCTACTTTACCGATAACTTTATTATGACAGGTGGTTTACGTTATGAGTATTTTGATCAATTTGCAGGACGTCATTGTTTAAATGCGGCAAACTGTAAAAAAGGTCAAAATCTAACAAAAACCGGAAATACCGATCAGCATGATGGTAAATTATTGTATCAATTAGGTGCCGTATATAAATTTACGCCACATATTGCGACCTTTGCAAACTACTCCGAATCTTTCCGTCCACAAATGAGTGTGGCAACACCTGTTAGCGGCGATTTAAAACCAGAACAAGGTAAATCTTTTGAAATTGGTGCAAAATACGAAAACTCAGGCTTTAATGCGACACTTGCATTATTCAATATTACCAAACGTAATGTGGCTGAGGCTGTTGGTTCTGGTTCAAATGCGCAATTGAATATCGTCGGCAAACAACGTTCTCGTGGTGTGGAATTTGATCTTAATGGTCAAATTACGGATAGTCTAAGCGTAGCGGCTAACTATACATACACCAAAGTAAAATCACTTGAAAATGAACGTTATCCTGATGCGGTAAATCAACAACTTTCTGGTGTACCAAAACATCAAACTTCTCTATTCCTAGCTTATAACGTAGGTGAATTTGATTTTGGTAACATCCGTGTTGGTGGTGGTGCTCGTTATTTAGGTTCTTGGCATGCTTATAACAGTGATTACACAAAAGCATACAAATTACCTCATGCCGTGGTATATGATGCCTTTATTGCTTACGATACCAAAATCTCTGGCAAGAAAGTCTCTTTCCAACTTAACGGTAAAAACTTAACAGATAAAACTTACTATCCATCTACCTCTGGTAACGCAACAAATACGTTAATCCCTGTTGCATTAGGTTATGGACGTGAATTTATCTTCAACACGAAAGTTGAGTTTTAATTGAGCGCACAATATGAGGGCGAATATTTCGCCCTTTTTTCGTTTTTTACTTTATGGATAATCAATGAATTGGCAAACTGAACTTAACTCAAGTTTAAGCTGGATTTTGACCGCACTTTTCTGGGTGATTTTATGCTTTAGCGTGGTGATGATAGCACTAAAGCAAACTACATTCGGTCAGAAGTTTTGGCATATTGCATCCCCTTCGATTAATCGCCGTAACAGCATCAAAATCATCGTTATGCTATTGGTGTTGTTTACCATGATTTTGTTAGAAGTGCGTTTCAGCGTACTCAACTCTTTTTTCTATAATGGGCTTTATAGCTCAATGCAGGAATTAGATGCGGATAAGTTTTGGTTCTTTGCAAAACTGAATGCACTCTTAGTATTGGTACAAGTCATCCACTCCATCGCCGATTATTTCTTGCAACAAGTATTTGAAATCCGTTGGTTGGAAAGCTTGAATAAAGTCCTTGTTAAGCGATGGTTAGAAAATAAAAAATACTATCGCCTCAAATACGAAAAAGATCTGCCCGATAATATTGATCAACGTATTGAACAAGATGCACGTGAATTTATCAGTAGCACCGTCAAAATTGTGCGCGGTATGATTAATTCGATTTTGACTACCATTGAATTCACTATTATTCTTTGGTCACTTTCTGGAATATTAAGTCTTTTTGGCTTGAATATCGAAAAAGGCGTCGTTTTCTTTATTTATGCCTTTATTATCCTCGCAACGTTAATGTCCGTTTGGATTGGTCATCCGTTGATCAAGCTGAACTTTAACAAAGAAAAACTCAATGGTGACTACCGTTATTCTTTAATTCGAGTACGAGATAATGCTGAAAGTATTGCATTCTATCAAGGTGAACAACAAGAACAGCATTTACTGAAAAACAAATTTGCCGAAATTATTCATAACCGTTGGGCAATTGTGTTGAGAATGCTGGGACTAGACGGCTTTAATGGAAGCGTCACGCGTGTTGCGAAACTCTTACCGTTAATGCTGCAAGCGCCTCGTTTTTTCACTGGACAAATCAAATTAGGCGATATGCACCAAACTGTGCAAGCATTTAACCGATTAATGACCGCACTTTCCTTCTTCCGTTTGTTCTATGAAGAATTTACGCTCTACCAAGCGCGTTTAAATCGTCTTTATGGTTTTATGACCAAGTTGGATGAATTAGATCATTCAAAGGTTCATCAACCCATGAAATGTTCTAACCGTGTTGCATTGTCAAATTTTGGTATTAAAGATGAGCAAGGCAGATTGTTGCTGAATAACTTAAATATTGAATTAAAAAATGGTGATGCTTTATTAATTCAAGGTCCATCAGGCACAGGGAAAACATCTCTATTAAAAGCGATGGCGGGGATTTATCCTTTTGAGACAGTTGGTCTGGTGGAACATCCTTGTGTGACCAGTTTATTCTTACCGCAACGTCCTTATATGCCACAAGGCACATTACGTGAAGCAATTTGCTATCCTGATATTGATCCTTATCATCCTGAATTGGAAAAAACACTGACTGATTGCTGTTTTGATAAATACCTTCATAGTCTTGATGTAGATAACGATTGGCAAGCGATTTTGTCACCGGGTGAATTGCAGCGTGTGGCATTTATTCGGATTTTACTGACGAAGCCTGAAGTGGTCTTTTTAGATGAAACCACATCAGCTCTTGATGAGCCGACCGAGTACCTGCTTTATAAAACAATTAAAAAGCGCTTACCGAATATGATCATTCTAAGTGTCGGCCATCGTGGTACATTACATCAATTCCATAATAAACAATTGGATTTGGCAGTCTGCATCGTATAAATAACAAAAGGCTAAATTATATTTAGCCTTTTCTTTTTACTACGCCCGTACAATTGCTTAGAACGTGCACAATGCTTGCTACACACCCCAATCCCCCCTATAATTTCCCCAATTTTTCTAATTTCATTTTCACAATGTCAAATAAAACCATTGCTAAAAATACACTATTTCTTTACATCCGAATGCTCTTCAATATGGGAGCGATGCTGTATATCTCTCGTGTGGTATTACAGGTTTTGGGTGTGGAAGATTTTGGTATCTACAACATTGTGATGGGTGTCGTGGTCTTATTTTCCTTTTTTAATGGCACAATGACCGCCACCACCCAGCGTTTTATTAACGTAGAAAAAGCCTCGAATGACATTCAACGTGTCAATAAAGTCTTTAATATTAGTATCTTAAATCACCTACTCATTATTCTTATCGTATTAGTGTTAGCTGAAACCGTAGGTTTATGGTTTTTAAATCACAAATTGGTGATCCCCGCTGAACGCTTGCAAGCTGCGAACATTGTTTACCAATTGGCATTAATTATTGCCCTTGTTGAAATCATCAAGGTGCCATTCAATGCCATGATTGTTGCACACGAAAAAATGGGATTCTATGCGTGGTTGGGATTAGGTGAAACCATCTTAAAACTGACTTCTGTCTTTATCTTAAGTCATATCACACATTACGATAAGTTGATTACTTATGGTTGCTTATTGCTTTCAGTCAGTTTAATCGTGCTCTCTCTTTATGTGTTATTCACTAAATATTATTTCAAAGAGGCTGCACGTTTCCGCTTATATAAAGATTTAAGCAAAACTAAAGAAATGGTGAGTTTTTCAGGTTGGATGCTTATGGGACAAGTTGCCTATGTAGGTTCGACCCAAGGCTTGAATATGGTATCTAACTTATTCTTTGGTGTCGCAGTCAACGCCGCTGTCGCTATTGCGACTCAGGTAGAAGGTGCTGTTTATAGCTTTGTGAATAATTTCCAAATGGCAGCTAATCCGCAGTTGGTTCAGTCTTATGCCGCAAAAGATTACGATCGCAATCGCCAATTAATTCTTGGTATTTCAAAATATTCACTTTATTTAATGGCGATTCTCTCTGCGCCTGTATTGTATTTCACCCATACCTTACTGACATTTTGGTTAGGCGATCATCTTCCTCAATATACTGAACAACTTGTACAAGCCATTATTGCTTGCTTATTAATCAGTGCAATGGCTGGTGCATTTTGGATGAGTGCATTAGCGATTGGCACATCCACTGTAAAACAATACAATATCATCGTAGCGTTAATTGATCTTTGTACGGTACCATTGGCTTATTATTTGTTCACACTAGGTTATAATCCAGTATTTGCCTTTGTGGGTAAATTTAGTACGATGGTCATCTCACAAATCTATCGATTATATTTTATTAATAAAAAAATTAAATTTAACCAAAAAGAATTTGTCTCATATTTAGTGAATGTCGGCGTGGTGTTTGGCCTGCTATTAGGTATCATCTATATATCCGATACTACCCGCAGTTATTCTTTATTGGAATTTATTGGACAATCCATCATCTTAGAAATGGTATTAATCTGTGTCATTTTAATCTTTGGATTAAACACAGCAGAAAAAAATTTCTTGTTTAGCTATTTAAAGAAAAGAGTAAAAAAATGAATCAACTCCTTATTGATTTAAAAAACAAACTGAATCCTATTGTCGAACTAATCAAAGATAAAAACGACGTATTTTATTTTGACTATCCGCTTCATTTAAATGTGGGCGATTTATTGATTTATCACGGAACCGAGCAATTTTTTAAAGATCACCACATTAATGTGACCTTAAAACGCTGTGAATACGATTTAGATCTTGCAGAAGTCAAAGCAAAAATCACACCAAACACCACCATTCTTTTACATGGTGGCGGTAACTTTGGCGATCTTTATCCACAGCATCAAAAAATCCGCGAAGAAATGGTGACGCATTTCCCGAATAATCGCATTATTGTGTTGCCACAAACTGCTTATTTTAAGCACGAAGAAAATCTACAAAAATCAGCTGCACTTTTCCGTAACCACGGTGATTGCCATTTACTGGCTCGTGACGAAAGAACAGCGAATTTATTTGCCCAATTTTCAAATCATGTTTATTTGTCACCGGACATGGCTCATCAACTTTATGGCACCATGGAAACGAAGCAAGGCACAACGGGTGAACAACTTTACTTCTTACGTAAAGATATTGAAGCAAGTGATGTAGAAAAAAATATCTTAGCGCAACTGCCCGCTAACAGTAATGTAAAAGACTGGGAAGACATTCTTTCAACAGAAGATGATGTGGTTTTAGCATTAAGTTGGCGAATGAGTAAAATGGCCAATAAATTTGGCTTAGGTTGGCTGAAAGATCTTTGCCATCAATTCTGGTATGCCTATACTCAACGCATTGTAAAACGTGTTGCGCAAGTATTCTTAGCGAACGACAAAGTGACCACTACTCGCTTACATGGTCATATTTTCTCTTGCTTGCTAGAAATTCCAAATCGTGTTTGCGATAACTCTTATGGCAAAAATAGTAGCTATGCGAAATTATGGACAAAAGAGCTAGATTTCGTTGAATTGGATAAATAATGTTTGAATTAAAAAAACTCATTACCGCTATGATTCTTCCCCCATTTAATATTTTAATTTTGTGGGGGCTGTCTCTTATTCTAGCTAAATTCAATTTTAAAAAATTAAGCCGAATTTCAACCGCACTTGGTTTCTCACTACTCTATCTTTTAAGCATTCCCTACACTGCACAAGTACTTAAAGATAGTCTCATCACTGAAGATCATTTAACACTGCAAGATTACCAACAAGCTCAAGCGATCGTTTTACTTGGCGGTGGCTTGCGTGATAGCAAAGAACTTTACGCACCATTAGCTTCAACGGGTATTCAACTTGAACGCTTACGTTATGCTGCTTTCTTACAAAAAGAAACCCACTTGCCATTATTAATTACAGGGGCAAGTCCAACAGGTGCTATTGAAGCAAAAATCGCCGCAGAAGAGCTCCAAAACTTCTTCAATGTGCCAACCAAATGGATTGAACCTAAAGCCCTTACCACCAAAGAAAACGCCCTTTTCACCAAACAAATATTGGAAAAAGAAGGTATTCATAAAATTATTTTAGTCACTAATGAATGGCATATGCAACGTGCAAAATTATTATTCCAACAACAAGGCTTTGATGTGTTACCTGCAAGTGTAGGTGAAGGCATTACGCCCGACAGCTACGGACTCAATATGATGCATTTTATTCCGCAAGGTGGCGCAATTACGAAAAATATGCAATTACTCAAAGAGTGGATTGGATATTGGAAAGAGCGCTAAAGTGCGGTCAAAAGATTACAAATTAGATAATGTTAAGAGGAAGAAAACATGAGTCAAATTACACGCGAACAAATGCTTCAAGTATTCGAAAATCGCTGTTCAACACGTTATTACGATCCGAATAAAAAAATTAGCCAAGAAGATTTCGCAGCAATTTTAGAATTTGCTCGTTTATCACCAAGCTCAGTCGGTTCTGAGCCATGGAAGTTCTTAGTTATTCAAAATAAAGCATTACGCGATAAGCTCAAACCTTTTAGCTGGGGCATGCAATATCAATTAGATGATTGTAGTCATTTAGTGATCATTCTTGCGAAGAAAAATGCTCGATATGACACGCCTTTCTTCCGTGATGTGGCGGTGCGTAGAGGTTTACAAGGTGAGCAGTTAGAAAAAGCCTTGGAAAAATATAAAGGCTTACAAGAAGTTGAAATGAAAACCGCAGAAAGCGAGCGTGCATTATTTGACTGGACAAGCAAACAAACCTACATCGCATTAGCGAATATGCTAACTGGTGCTGCCGCTATTGGTGTAGATTCTTGCCCGATTGAAGGCTTTAACTACGATAAAATGAATGAAGTTTTAGCCGCTGAAGGACTCTTTGATCCAAGTGAATGGGGCGTATCCGTGGCAGCAACATTTGGTTATCGTGCGAGACACATTACTAAAAAATCTCGTCGACCAATTGAAGAAATCGTCACTTGGGTTGAATAATCCATTTTCAAATAAATGGGCAGCAAACGCTGCCCTTTTCTTTATCCACCGAATAAGGCTGCGCCACCTGTTACAGCCCCCATAGTGCCATATAACAAGCTTAGTGCAAAAAATATCATAATCGCACCCGCAATACATTTGATCATCGCCTCGCCTTTTTGATTAGAACCCGCTAAACCATACCAATGGCCTAAGCGAGTTGCTACATTTCTCGCATAGCGTACTAACGCTGCAAAAAGCGAAAGCATTAATCCTGTCCCCAAAGACATGGCAAAAGTAGCTAAAATTCCCCACCAATACAGATCCAACATATAAGCGAGAAAAAGCACAAAAATGGCGCCACTACACGGTCGCATACCAATGGTTAAAATCACTAAGAGTTGAGATTTTACATCACCCGATTGCTTAAGCTGTTGATGATTGGGTAGGTGTTGATGTCCACAACTACATTGCGCTTGGCTTGCTTTTCCTTGCTCATATCGAAATGGTGAAGCTGTTCCAATCTGTTTCGGCAATGATTGGATTGATGTAATACGAAAAGATTGTTTTTTCTTCAAGCCTTTTAAACCTTGAGCAATCCAATAAAGTCCTAATAACAATAATAAAATGAGTGCGCTACGTTCCAGCCATAGCTGACTAAGTTTAAAATATTTAGAGGAAAGATTAAGTATGACAACCACAATAGAGGTTGCTGCAACTGCGACAAAACCTTGCATGAGAGAGGAAAGTAAACTTAAGCGTACACTGGTTTTAAGCTGGCTTTCGTGAGTAGAAAGATAACCAGCGATAATAAATTTCCCATGCCCAGGCCCTAATGCATGTAATACACCATAAGAAAAGGCGGCAAAAATCAACCACAATCCTGCTGTAGATGAATGTGCTTGAATTTGGTGTAGATTTTCAGAAATCAGCTGATTAAAAGCTTTTTGCCAATCGGCTACTTGTACAAAAAGCCAAGGTAACAAGGCGAAAATAATCGCTAATAAGCCGATAAAAAGTGCGCTCAATTTTAACTTCATTTTTTATTCACATTTAATTTTTACTTTCTGTGCAAACAATACACCAAGTGAATCATCTTCATTTTTTTGAGATTTATCCAATGATGAAGCGTAGGATTTAATTTTTTCATCGACATTAGGTTCGAGCACTTCCCCTTTGCAGTTTGCAGGAAGTGCTGAAAAATCAACCGCTCTTTTACCTATTTCAGTATAACGCATTGCCACATAATAAGTGCTGTCATAAGTCATCAGCGTAAATTCATTATTTTGCAAAGTCTGTGGTTGTGCCAAAAGAAAATCAAAATAATATTCCACCTCATTCCCTTTAACACGCATGCCATAATTTTCAGGCTGTTTTTTATATTTAATTTTGTGATTTTCTTTATCAAAAACATAACTAAAGTAATGTTCATTCACAACGTTTGCCATTACCTCATCAACTAATTTCTGCTGAGCAGCTTTATCCCCTTTCGTCTGCATCATGTCATACAATACGGCTGAAGAACTGGCTTCATCCAGTAACCATTGGGTCGAAAAACCAATTAATTGATTATCTTTCACTAAGGGTTTGGTTTGCATATCAATAAAGGCATGAGGATGTGCGAGAACCGAAAAAGGAGAAATTAGCGATAATCCAAAGAGTAATTTTTTAAACATAAATAAGAATAAAGTGGGCTAAATAATTGAATAGACAGATTTTATCACAAGCAGTTCCTAATCAAAATCGAATAAAAATCGATCTAAACGTAAAAAATCCTGTGATTTTCTTGATTTGTATCAACAAATTATTCATTCGCATTTCCATTATAACTGAAATTTATGTACTATTTGTCTCGTCAAGTGATTGCTTGATATTCATAAAGTTCCTAAATAAAATAATCATAAATATAGCTAAACTACTTTCCTACCACCCTATATGGGTGGTTTTTTTTGCCTTTCAAATAGCTTATTCCCTAAACATCAAGTAAAATAGCCGCACTTTTATTCATAACATCGAGAAAATTATGTCAACGCAATTTGTATATACGATGCACCGTGTCGGCAAAGTGGTGCCACCGAAGCGTCATATTTTGAAAGATATTTCTTTAAGCTTCTTCCCTGGCGCAAAAATCGGGGTGCTCGGCTTAAATGGTGCGGGTAAATCAACCCTTTTACGCATTATGGCGGGCGTGGATAAAGAGTTCGAAGGTGAAGCTCGTCCACAACCGGGTATCAAAATTGGTTATCTTCCACAAGAACCAAAACTTGATCCGCAACAAACTGTACGTGAAGCGGTAGAAGAAGCGGTTTCTGAAGTAAAAAATGCACTGACTCGTTTAGATGAAGTTTATGCACTTTATGCTGATCCTGATGCGGATTTCGATAAATTAGCGGCTGAACAAGCGAACCTTGAAGCCATTATTCAAGCACATGATGGACATAATTTAGATAACCAGTTAGAACGTGCCGCAGATGCATTACGTTTACCAGATTGGGATGCCAAAATTGAGCATTTATCAGGGGGCGAACGTCGTCGTGTCGCACTTTGTCGCTTATTACTCGAAAAACCAGACATGCTCTTATTAGACGAGCCAACCAACCACTTAGATGCAGAATCTGTAGCATGGTTAGAGCGTTTCTTACATGACTACGAAGGTACTGTTGTGGCGATTACCCACGACCGTTACTTCTTAGATAACGTTGCGGGTTGGATCTTAGAGCTTGACCGTGGTGAAGGTATTCCTTGGGAAGGTAACTACTCTTCTTGGTTAGAGCAAAAAGAGAAACGTTTAGAACAAGAACAAGCAACTGAAAATGCGCGTCAAAAATCGATTGCGAAAGAGTTAGAATGGGTTCGTCAAAATCCTAAAGGTCGCCAAGCAAAAAGCAAAGCACGTATGGCGCGCTTTGATGAATTAAACTCTGGCGAATATCAAAAACGTAACGAGACAAACGAACTCTTTATTCCACCTGGTCCACGTTTAGGTGATAAAGTGATTGAGGTAGAACATCTCACTAAATCTTACGGTGATCGCACTTTAATTGATGATTTATCATTCAGCATTCCAAAAGGGGCTATCGTGGGTATTATCGGAGCGAATGGTGCGGGTAAATCTACCCTATTCCGTATGCTTTCAGGTCAAGAACAACCAGATAGCGGCTCAATTACAATGGGTGAAACTGTGGTACTTGCCTCTGTCGATCAGTTCCGTGACTCAATGGATGATAAGAAAACCGTATGGGAAGAAGTGTCTAACGGACAAGATATTCTCACTATTGGTAACTTTGAAATTCCAAGCCGTGCGTATGTTGGACGCTTCAACTTCAAAGGCGTAGATCAACAAAAACGTGTGGGCGAATTATCGGGTGGTGAACGTGGTCGTTTACACTTAGCTAAACTTCTACAACGCGGTGGTAACGTACTGTTATTGGACGAACCAACCAATGACTTAGACGTTGAAACTTTACGTGCGTTAGAAAATGCGATCTTAGAATTCCCAGGTTGTGCAATGGTGATTTCCCATGACCGTTGGTTCTTAGACCGTATTGCAACTCATATTTTAGATTACGGTGATGAAGGTAAAGTGACGTTCTACGAAGGTAACTTCTCAGACTACGAAGAGTGGAAAAAGAAAACCTTAGGTGAAGCCGCAACACAACCACATCGTATTAAATATAAGCGTATTGCAAAATAAGAAATTAAAGTGCGGTCACTTTTGACCGCATTTAAATATCCTCAAGGAAAATATATGAAAAAATTATTTTTGATTTCTGCCTCTATTCTTAGCTTAACTGCTTGTGTTTCGACCGAATTATCAAATGAAAATCAGCCTTATGACGCCTCAAAAGATGCTCGTATTCGATTATACGGGCAGAATGGTAGACCTTCTTATTTAACTGTAAATATTGATGGTAAAAAGGAAAAAGTTACTATTGGTGGCGGATTAGGACAAGCATTTAGTTCAATGGTTGGAGCAAAAAGCAACGAAAGTATAGGTATGCCAGCAACAGAATTAAGTAAAGATCCTTCCGCTCATTCAAAATTTTTATCTGGTATATTTTTCAAAGAATTTGTTATCCCTGCTAATAGTGAAGTAACTGTTCAAAATGAAATTATTCCATTAGATCATTCGCATACTCACTATACAACTACTGAAAAAATTACAACTATAATAAAAGGAAAAAGCTGTAAAGGTAACATGATTAGTTTTATTCCTGAGGCTGGTAAAAATTATGAAGTTGCGCCAATAAGTTCTGATAGAGAATGTGGTGTTAGTCTTTATGAAATTAAATAAAATATAAAAATACGGTATCTCTACCACATTTTTATTCAGGAGTGATTATGTTAGTTTATTTGCACATTGTTTGTGCATTTTTAAGTTTAGGATTATTAATTATCCGTGGGGGAATGCAATTAAGTGGGAAAGATTGGCGAGCGATTAAACTGCTAAAAATTTTACCGCACTTAGTTGACACACTTTTAATTGCGAGCGGCTTAACGATTTTCTTCTTGGTCGGTTATCAGTTACAAAGCTGGCTCATCATAAAAATCATCATGCTTGTGCTTTATATCTTCTTCTCTGCTAAATATTTTAGTCGCAAAGCTACAAATCCAAATAATGTATTTCTAGCATTTGCTGTATTAAGTTTCTTGGGGGCAATTTTCTTTGCTTACCAACCAGACTTCATGGAAAGTTAATCATAAAAAAATCCATCTTAAATTGAAGATGGATTTTTTGTTTTATCTAACCGCCGGCTAACTTTACTTTAAATCCTTTTTGTTCTAAAAGTTGTTTTAGTAAATCACGTTTTTCGCCTTGAATCTCAATATTGCCGTCTTTTACTGAACCACCACAACCACACCGCTTTTTAAGTTCAGCCGCTAACTTTTTCAATTCATCATCAGCTAAATCTAGCCCAGTAATCACTGAAACGCCTGCGCCTTTTCGACCACTAGTTTGTTTTTGTATGCGAACCACACCATCACCTTTAGGGCGTTGTACTGGCTGCTTTTGCTCTTTAATTCTACCTACTTCGGTAGAATAAACTAAAGTACTCTCTGTCATACTACAAAAGTGATGAATTAATTGAACGAAGCACTTCTGCTGGATTTTCAGCTTGAGTAATTGGGCGACCAATCACCAAATAATCAGAACCAGAACGGATAGCCGCGGCAGGAGTCATAACGCGACGTTGATCGCCAAAATCACTTCCTATTGGACGAATCCCCGGTGTGACTAATTTAAAATCAGGGCCACAAGTATTACGTAAAATCTCCACTTCTTGTGGTGAACAAACGACTCCATCTAATCCTGCTCGCTGGGTTAAATGCGCAAGACGTAATACATGTTCAAGTGGTGAAGAATTAATACCGATTTGTAATAAATCCAAATCTTCCATACTGGTCAATACGGTTACTGCAATTAATAAAGGCGCATCTTTTCCATAAGGCTCGAGAATTTTCTTCGCTTCTTCCATCATTTTCAGACCACCGCTAGCATGGACATCAACCATCCATACACCTAAATCAGCCGCAGAACGCACTGCTCTTGCCACAGTATTCGGAATATCATGAAATTTAAGATCGAGGAAAACATCAAATTGACGCTCGTGTAATTGCTTAACGAAATTTGTTCCTAGTGTGGTAAACATTTCTTTACCCACTTTTAAACGGCATAAGCTTGGATCAATTTGATCCACGAGGGATAGCGCTTGTGCTTCCGTTTCGTAATCTAATGCAACGATTACTTTGCTATTCATAATTTTACCTCACTGTGTCAATTAATTATGTTCTGGTTTGA
Organism: uncultured Haemophilus sp.; assembly: GCA_905205995.1. Classification (GTDB taxonomy): domain Bacteria; phylum Pseudomonadota; class Gammaproteobacteria; order Enterobacterales; family Pasteurellaceae; genus Haemophilus_D. Next base: position 82,797 of record CAJLFU010000001.1, read on the forward strand.
TGGATTCCCACTGTTTGCAAGAAGGACAATTCCACATTAATTTATGGGTTTGATAACCGCAATTTGAGCAACGATAACCAAAGCTTTGCTTAATTCTCTCACCGACCATTTTATGTAGCAAAATTAAGCTTTCCTTACCCCGCCCTTCCTCTGCATCATCAATTTGGAATTGAATAAAACGGTGGAAAATAGATGTACTCGGATGTTTTGTTAACTGCTGATAAAGTTTTGATTGTGCGGCACTCTTACCATCTTTCTCTTCAATCACGCTTGCTAACATTAAATCGACTTTAGTATTGTTAACCTGCTTACTGGCTCGAATCAAGAATAACTCAAAGTTATCTCTCTCTCCTAATTCATCATAACAATATTTGAGCGTTTTCAGCACTTCACCAATATAAATTGGGTTTTGATCAAGAATATTCTCTAAAAAATGAATGGCTTGACGATAGTTTTTATTAGCCATTTCTAAATCAGCAAGTAGCATTGATGCTCTCACACTGGTTGGAGATACATTCAGCGCTTTTTGTAAAATACTGGGTTTTTCGACCGCACTTTCAAGTTCACCGCTTAAGGCATATTCACAATAACATTGTGCTAATTCCACATTATTTTCTTTAGGTGAGATCTTGGCAAGCTTCTCTGCGATATTAACCGCTTTTTTCCATTCTTTTGTTTTTTGATAAATCACTAAAAGCTGTTGTAGTGCATTTTCAGCAAACTCTGGTTCATCCACCATAATGATGTAAAGCGCTTCAGCACGGTCATAAAAACCGACAGTCATAAAATCTTTGGCAAGTTGCTGTTTAGCTAATAATTTTTGTTCGAAAGAATAATTGGGACTACGATCGAGTGCTTGATGAATGCGTAAAGCACGATCCACTTCGCCTCGAGAACGGAAAAGATTACCGAGCGTTAACTCAGCTTCAAATTGTGAGTTGCTTTCAATTTCATTTTCTGTTTCTTGTTTTTGCAACATATCAAGAAACAAATCAACGGCTTTATCCGTTTGATTAGAAAGCAAAAAATTGACCCCCGTGACATAATCACGGGAGAGTTTATTACTAATATCTTCCTGATCTTTCTTGGCACTCCGATGCCCCATATACCAACCGTAAGCGGCGGCTATTGGCAGAAGCAGAAAGAGTAATTCAAGCATTATACTGCCTTATCGCGAGTAGTCGTTAATTCGTTAATTTGTAATGTTTGACGTTTAACTTGACGCGCTAACGACATATTTTTGAATTTTAATTTTAAGTAGAAGAATCCAGTAATTAACCAACCTAAAATTAATCCAAAACCAAATAAAATCGCGACTAGCGTTGAAAGTTGGAATTGGCTTTCAGCAACAATGTAGTTAAAGGTGATTACTTGATCATTATTCGCCCCTATAGTTACCGCAACGATTACGATAGCTAGCACAATAATGAGTCCGAGAATATATTTAATCATCACAATCTCCTTGTTAAGAATAGTTTCATTATGCCAAAATTTGTAATAAAAAACGACACCTAAGTGTCGTTTTATTGATATCGATTGAATGTTTAAGCAAAAACATTTACGCGATCTTTTAATTCTTTACCTGCTTTAAAGTGCGGTACCGATTTAGCATCTAATTTTACAGAATCACCGGTTTTAGGATTACGGCCCACTCGCGGTTGACGATGGTGTAAAGAGAAGCTACCAAAACCACGCACTTCAATACGATTACCTTCTTCTAAAGATTGTGCAATGAGTTCAAGAATATCCTTTACAATACCTTCTACTTCTTTTGCGGATAAAGTTGGGTGCTTTGTTGATAGATTTTCAATTAGTTCAGATTTAGTCATCGTCAACTCTCCTTTAAATTTCTACTTAAACTTGTTATTAAGACTTACAGGTAATGTATTAGTTCATAATAAATTACCACTAAATCCTTGTTAATTATAGCTGGTAGTAATAAGGCTGAGTCCATGACCCAGCCTTATTTATGTGAATTAATTATTCACCTTTAGCTGCTTTGAAAGCTTCAGCCATTGCGTTTGGAATAGCAACATCTTCTTGTTTGGTATTCACGTTTGCAACTGCAGCGGCTTCTTCAGCTTGATCTTTCGCTTTTACAGATAAGTGAACGATACGAGCTTTACGATCAACACCAGTGTATTTCGCTTCAACTACATCACCTGGTGCAACTTCGTTTGTTAAGTCTGCTGCACGGATATAACCTTCAACGCCACCTGCTAATTCAACTTTAGCACCTTTAGCGTCAGCTTCAACAACAGTTGCAGAAACTACTGCACCTTTTTTGTTGATTGCTACGAAGTTGTTGAATGGATCATCTTCAAGTTGTTTGATACCTAAAGAAATACGTTCTTTCACTGCATCTACTGCTAATACTACTGCAGAAACTTCGTCACCTTTTTTGTAGTTACGAACTGCTTCTTCACCTGGAACATTCCAAGAAATGTCAGATAAGTGAACTAAACCGTCGATGCCACCTTCAAGACCGATGAAGATACCGAAATCAGTGATTGATTTGATTTTACCAGTAACTTTGTCGCCTTTGTTGTGAGTTTCAGCGAATTGAGTCCATGGGTTAGGTTTGCATTGTTTTAAACCTAAAGAAATACGACGACGTTCTTCGTCAACTTCTAATACCATAACTTCAACTGTATCGCCTAAGCTTACAACTTTAGATGGGTGGATGTTTTTGTTAGTCCAATCCATTTCAGAAACGTGAACTAAACCTTCAACGCCATCTAAGATTTCAACGAAACAACCATAGTCAGTTAAGTTAGTTACTTTACCAGTTAATTTGCTGTTTACTGGGTGGTTTTCAGCGATAGCAACCCAAGGATCTTGACCTAATTGTTTTAAGCCTAAAGATACGCGAGTACGATCTTTGTCAAATTTTAATACTTTAACAGTTACTTCGTCGCCTACATTCACGATCTCGCTTGGGTGTTTAACACGTTTCCAAGCCATATCAGTGATGTGTAATAAACCGTCAACGCCACCTAAATCTACGAATGCACCGTAGTCAGTTAAGTTTTTAACGATACCTTTAACTTCTGAACCTTCAGCTAGGTTCTCAAGGATTTGTTCACGTTCTTGGCTGTTTTCAGATTCGATCACTGCACGACGAGAAACAACAACGTTGTTACGTTTTTGATCTAATTTGATTACTTTGAATTCTAATTCTTTACCAAGTAGGTGATCAGCTTCACGTGCTGGACGTGTGTCAACTAATGAACCTGGTAAGAATGCACGAACACCGTTTAACTCAACTGTGAAACCGCCTTTCACTTTACCGTTGATTAAACCGATAACGGTCGCTTTTTCTTCGTAAGCTTTTTCTAATTCAATCCAAGATTCGTGACGAACTGCTTTCTCACGAGAAAGTTTCGTTTCGCCGTAACCATCTTCAACTGCATCTAAAGCTACGTTTACTGTGTCGCCAACTTTAACTTCAAGTTCACCTTGAGCGTTTTGGAATTCAGCAACAGGAATTGCAGATTCAGATTTTAAGCCTGCATCAACAAGTACAAAGCCTTTTTGAATAGCAACAACAGTACCGCTAACGATTGAACCTTGACGGGTTTCAAGGCCTTTTAATGATTCTTCAAAGAGTTGAGCAAAAGATTCTGACATATAAATAATCTTCTTAATTTAAGTTAATAACATCCACATTAAGATCCATAAAATGCGGGGTTGAGGATAAATGTCTATTCTTCCTTGAATAAACAGTTAAATCGAAATTGACGCTTTTTGTTGAATATAAGCCAACGCTTGAGCAATGACTTCATCAATACTCAATGTTGTACTATCTAACAATAAAGCATCATCAGCCGGTTTCAATGGCGCAATCTCACGATTTCTATCACGAAAATCGCGTTCTTGTATCTCGGCTAAAATCTGTGCAAAGTTACCATTAATTCCCTTATTTTGCAACTGTTTATAGCGTCTTTTTGCACGTTCTTCCGCACTTGCGTCTAAAAATAGTTTAATTTGTGCATTTGGGAAAACCACAGTTCCCATATCTCGCCCATCCGCAATCAGACCGTCATTTTTACCAAAATCCTGCTGAAGTTGCAGTAAAGCTGACCGCACTTTTGGGAAAACCGCCACTTTTGATGCAGCTTCCGCCACTTCTTGCGTACGGATTAAATGGCTTACATCCATCCCACCAAGAAGCACATTGACTTCTCCATTCTTTGGAATGAACTGAATATCTAAATGACGTGCTAACTCCGCTAATCCTTCTTCATCGGTTAAATCTGCATGACGTTTCAACGCAGCTAATGCCGTCACGCGATAAATGGCACCACTATCTAATAAGGTAAAACCTAACTTCTCTGCCAATGCATAGCAAAGCGTTCCTTTTCCAGCCCCACTTGGGCCATCAACGGTGATAATTATCCCCATCATCTTTATCCTTTTACTTTCAAAACCGACATATTATAGACATAAATGACTTATTTCTCTAAAGATTCTTTTGCTAAATGGTAAAAATATTAGCTATCGGAATTGTAAATAAATATAGATAATTCATACAAGATTTAAAGAAAACATACAGTATCAGCTCTTAGCCCTCCTTCACAAAGTGACAAACTCTACCGATAAAAGAAAAACATCAATAATCGTTACAATGCTTTTTCAACAAATGAATAAAAAAATTAAGAATTTCACAATATATAACATGAAAATTATTCTTTAGATCTTATATTCATTTCATGATCTCATCCCTTGAATTTCACCCCTTAGAAGAAGATAATACGAATCTTTCTCATACAGATAGGAGGTAATTAATGAAAAAACAAATGAGATTAAACTTAGTTACATTTTGCATAATAAATGCAATGAACATTAATATTGCTGAAGCTCAAACAGAAGAAACACTCGATCAAATAAATGTGGTTGAAAAAAATGTAACTAATGATAAGAAACCATTTACAGAAGCAAAAGCTAAAAGCACAAGAGAGCATATATTTAAAGATACACAAACTATCGATCAAGTGATTCGTAGCATTCCGGGGGCCTTTACTCAACAAGATAAAGGATCAGGAGTGATTTCAGTTAATATTCGTGGTGAAAATGGATTAGGTCGTGTCAATACGATGATTGATGGTGTGACACAAACTTTTTACTCTACAGCTATGGACTCAGGTCAATCAGGCGGTAATTCTCAATTTGGTGCATCACTTGATCCTAACTTTATTGCTGGTGTTGATATCAATAAAAGTAACTTTTCAGGTTCCACAGGTATAAATACCTTATCTGGTAGTGCTAATTTTAGAACACTAGGTGTTAGTGATGTTATCACAGACGATAAACCTTTCGGCCTCATTGTAAAAGGTATGACAGGTAGCAATGAAACTAAATCGAATTTTATGGCTACGGCTGCAGGCAGAAAATGGCTTGATAATGGAGGGTATGTCGGTGTGGCATATGGTTACAGTCAACGTGAAGTCTCACAAGATTATCGTATCGGTGGAGGAGAACGATTATCTACACTTGGGCAAGACATTCTTGCCAAAGAAAAAGAAGCCTATTTCCACAATGCCGGTTATATTTTAAATTCTGCTGGGCAATGGACACCTGATTTAAGCAAAAACCATTGGTCTTGCAACGCGCCAAACCCAACATTTAACGGAAATACAGCTCCAATTACAACGACAAATGAACTGACTGGTGCAATTGAAACAAGAACACCAGGCTGTATTACTCGAGTTGAAAGAAAAGAAGAAAATTATGATTATGTGAGTGAAGAAGATACACCTAACGAGCCTCGTTACAATACATCTAGCTATCAACTTAACACCTATAAAAATGAAACTAGAACAAAAATTCTAAGAGAATTAGAAAATGGTGTGCCACCTAAAGATATCCCCGAATTACAAAATGATGTAGATTCAACAAATAACTCATTTGAACGTAATAAAGATCAATACAGCGTTGCCCCTATTGAACCAGGCAGTCTGCAATCTCGTTCTCGTAGCCATTTACTAAAATTTGAATATGGCGATGATCGCCATACTTTAGGTGCACAAATTCGCACTCTTGATAATAAAATTGGTTCTCGAAAAATTGAAAATCGTAATTATCAATTAAATTATAATTTTAATAATAATCGCTATCTTGATCTAAATTTGATGGTAGCACACAACTTGGGCAAAACCATTTATCCTAGAGGCGCATTCTTTTCTGGGTGGCAAGTCGAAGATAAATTAATTACAAAGAATGTGGCAAATATTATTGATATTAACAATAGCTATACTTTTTTATTGCCAAAAGAAATCGATTTAAAAACCACATTGGGCTTTAACTACTTTATTAATGAGTATAGTAAAAACCGTTTTCCAGAAGAATTAAGTTTGTTTTATAACAATGAATCACACTCCCAAGGAAACTATAGTTATTTAGGTCGCTTCCAAGGAAGCAAAAGCGGATTACCACAACGTTCAGTGATCTTACAACCTTCGGGTAAACAACAATTTAAAACTGTTTATTTTGATACCGCACTTTCTAGAGGAATTTACCATTTAGACTATAGTGTCAATTTTACGCATTATGCATTTAACGGTGAGTATGTAGGTTACGAAAATACACCAACACAAATTAATGAACCGATTTTGCATAAATCAGGACATAAAACAGCGATAAATCACTCTGCAACACTTAGTGCAGATATCAATGATTATTTTATGCCATTTTTTACCTATTCACGCACACATAGAATGCCAAATATTCAAGAAATGTTCTTCTCCCAAGTCTCTGATGTTGGCGTAAATACGGCATTAAAACCTGAGCGAGCTGAAACTTATCAACTTGGGTTTAATACCTATAAAAAAGCTGTTTTTACAGAAGAAGATGTTCTAGGTTTAAAACTAGTGGGATATCGTAGTTTCATCAAAAATTATATTCATAATGTATATGGTGTATGGTGGAGAGATGGCGTTGTTCCTGACTGGGCAGCTAATAATGGATTTAGATTTACCATTGCTCATCAAAATTATAAGCCTATTGTGAAAAAGAGCGGCATCGAGTTAGAAATTAACTATGACATGGGACGTTTCTTTGCAAATCTGTCTTATGCATATCAACGAACAAATCAACCAACCAATTATGCAGATGCAAGTCCACGTCCTAATAACGCATCAAAAGATGACATTCTAAAACAAGGTTATGGTCTATCCCGTATCTCAATGTTACCTAAAGATTATGGAAGATTAGAACTTGGCTCTCGCTGGTTTGATCAAAAATTAACTGTTGGTATTGCTGCTCGTTACTATGGGAAAAGCAAACGAGCAACCATTCAAGAAGACTATATTAACGGTTCTGAATTTGAATTAAATACTAGTCATGAAAGAACTTATTATGCAATTAAGAAAACAGAAGAAATTAATAAACAACCGATTATTTTAGATTTGCATATAAGTTACGAACCTATCAAAGATTTGATTATCAAAGCTGAAGTACAAAACCTACTAGATAAACGTTATGTTGATCCTTTAGATTCTGGCAACGATGCGGCATCTCAACGCTATTATTCAAGCTTAAATGATTCCATTTGTAGCAAAAATGATACTTGCGATAACGGAATAAAAGATAAATCTGTGCTTTATAACTTTGCACGAGGAAGAACTTACATTCTCAGTTTAAACTATAAATTCTAATGGGTTTATATAAAAAGGCATAGTCAATTAACTATGCCTTTTTAAATAATGTTTATGATTCAATTTTAGAATTTATTATCTTATTAAAAGATTATTACTACATACTACAGTCTGTCTATCATCCCTAATACTAATGCCGAAGACTGTTTTGCAGCTAACGGTAAGAACTCTTCAAAAGACATACTCGCTTCGCCATCTCCTGCATCAGAAATAGCTCGAACAACCACAAAAGGTACGTTAAAGGCATGACAAACTTGTGCAATCGCTGTTGCTTCCATTTCTACTGCAGTCACATTGGGGAAATCAGCTTTAATTTGAGCAATTTTTTCTTCGCTATTAATAAAGCTATCACCCGAGCAAATTAAACCACGTTTTACATTTTGTCCTTGTGACTGTGCAATTTCATCGGCTAAATCGGCTAATTTTTGATCAGAAAGGAAAGCCGCTGGATTGGCGGGCAACTGACCTTTTTCATAGCCAAATGCCGTCACATCGGCATCGTGATAGCGGGTTTCATCCGAAATAACGATATCTCCTACTTTTAAACCTTTTGCGACACCGCCTGCTGACCCGGTATTTAAAACCACATCCGGTTTAGCTAATTGTAATAAAGCGGTAGTGCCAATAGCCGCAGCGACTTTACCAATCCCAGATTGCAATAATGCGACTTCTTTACCATTAATTTTGCCTTCAAAAATGACAGCACTTGCCACTTTTGTTTCTCTTTTATCTATCATTAATTGGGATAAAATTTCCACTTCTTGTACCATTGCACCAACAATCCCGATTTTCATTATTTTTTCCTTTCTTGTTCGAGTTTATTCACTAAGAAATCTAATACTGCTACGCCATAATCATCGTTATACAGCGTACTCGCGGTGAGAACATATTTTCCGCCCACAACCACATAAGGGAAAGTAAAAACACCATATTCTTCTGTCAAATAAATGGCGTTACTCACATCCTCTTTCACTTCTTTGGAATGGACGATTTTATTAAATTCAGCTTTACTAATCCCTTGTGAGACGACCCATTCACGCATCTTATCTAATGTGGATAATTCGGTATAGCGTGCCTTTTCAGAAGTTTCAAATAACAGCACATCTGACAGCTCACCCACTTTTAAACGCTGTAATGTATAGAATATTGTCGCTGAAAATTTAGCTTCGTTTGTAGCAACTGGATGCTCTTCTAATGCCACTTTATTAGGACGAATTTGGCTATAAAGTTGCAAAATATCTTGAGCTGAAGAACAAACTCGGCAGTCGTAATCAAAGAAAAATTGGATAGGAATTTTACGATCGTTTCTTTTAGCTTGTTCAATCGGTTCTTGATACGAAAAATAATCTCGACCATCTTCAAATTGTGCCACATTCGCTGGCGGTAAGTGCGGTGAATTTTTGGCAGAAAAATCCTTTGCATTGACTTCACCGAATGCGACATTTGTCACACTCAGCAATATCATTGCAAAGGATCCTTTTAATAATTTATTCTGCCAAACTTTTTTCATAAATTAACCAATTGGTTCAATATAATCGACTAATAATTGGAGGTTTCGATTTCCACGAAACTCATTAATTTCTAACTTATAAGCAAATTTTGCCTGCTTAATCGACAAATCGGGATAATACCGAGTATCGATATTAAACGCAATGGCATCTAATAATGGACCGCCATTTTTAGGCTCTACGAGCATTTTTAAATGATTTTGATTTTGCCCGATAGCACGTTGCTCAAAAATTTTAAATTCACCATCAAAAACAGGCTCAGGAAAGGCTTGTCCCCAAGGTCCGCCAGATTTTATCACTTCTGCAGTTTCAATACTAAATTCATTTACTTGAAGTTCGCCATCCGTCCAAATCACACCTTGTAATTGATCTTCATTTAACCAATCTTGCACCGTTTGATTAAAAATCTTTTGAAAATCAGGGAAAAAGCTTTCTTTAATGCTTAATCCTGCTGCCATGGCATGACCACCAAATTTTAAAATCATATCAGGATGTTGGGAATGAATACGCTCTAATACATCGCGCATATGCAAGCCTTCAATTGAACGCGCAGAACCTTTTAAAATGCCTTCTTGATCTTGTGCAAAAGCAATAACGGGTCGATGGTATTGATCTTTGATTCGAGAAGCCACAATACCTAATACACCTTGATGCCAATCTGGCTGGAATAAGGCGATCCCCATCGGTAATTCATCAGAAAGTGCGGTGAGATTTCGGCAAATTTCTAAGGCTTCTAACTTCATGCCTTGCTCAATTTCTTTTCGAGCCTGATTTAAACTGTCTAAATCCAAGGCTTGGGCTCTTGCCTCTTGCATGCTTTCTGCAAGTAATAACTCCACACCGACAGACATATTATCTAATCGACCCGCTGCATTTAAACGTGGGGCAATCGCAAAGCCCAAATCAGCTGAACAAAGTTTTTCAACTTCTCGATTAGCCACTTCAGCGAGAGCAATAATTCCTGGTCGACAACGTTTCGCACGAATTCTCATCAACCCTTGATGGGCTAAAATACGGTTATTTTGATCAAGTGGAACAACGTCTGCAATCGTGCCGAGCGCGACTAAATCCAGTAACTCAGTAAAATTAGGTTGTGTTTCAGCCGTAAAAATGCCAAACTCGCGAAATTTAGCACGTAAAGCGAGCATTAAATAAAACGCTACGCCCACACCGGCTAAACATTTTGAGGGAAAATCACATTGTTGCAAATTTGGATTAACAATGGCATCAGCATTCGGCAGTATTTCTGGTGGCAAGTGATGATCGGTAATCAACACCTTTACGCCTTGATCTTTTAAATACGCCACACCCTCACAAGACGATACCCCGTTATCCACCGTCATCAATAACTGCACGCCCTTTTCCATTGCCATTTCAGCAACAGGCACACTCAAACCATACCCTTGCTCAAAACGATTTGGCACTAGATATTCCACATCAGTAAAGCCAAGCATACGTAAAGCTAACACTGAAAGCGCTGTACTCGTTGCCCCGTCTGCATCAAAATCACCGACAATAACAATCTTTTGTTGCTGTTGATAAGCATCAACTAATAAGCTCACGGCGTGTTGAATACCGTGTAATTGATTGGGATTCAGCATTGATTGCAAAGTGCGGTCTAATTCTTGGCTATTTTTAATATGGCGAGAACGATAGAGACGATCGAGTAATGCATTATCTGAAACAGGATTTCCGGCAGGAATTTCACGACGTTTGATGAGTTTTTTCACGGTGTTTTGTTATTTAAAATTATCACCTAAAGGAACATTTGATATGTGCTTTGATGATATGAATATTTAAAGGGCGTATACAATACGCCCTCACTACTAAAAATTATTGTGCTGATTCCTTCAATGCAGCTAATAAATCTTTGGGTTTCAAATATCCCCCAATCAATTCACCTGTTGAAGTCACAATACTTGGCGTACCTTGCACGCCGAGTTGTATACCTAAATCATAGTGTCTTTTCACAATATTAGGTGCTTTCAATTCTTTCGGTAAGTTACCTTTTTCAGCTTCGTTCAATGCAAATACAGGATCTTTCGATGTCCAAATGGCTTCCATTTGGCGAGCAGTTTCATTCATTCCACCACGTGGGAATGCAAGATAACGAACAGTAATACCTAAATCATTATATTCTTTCAGTTGTTGATGAAGGATATGGCAATAATGACAAGTAATATCCATAAATACAGTCACAACATATTTTTCATTTTTTGCCGGATAAATGATCATTTCGCTTTTTAATGCATTCACTTTATCGGCTAAAAATTTACCCGCTACATCAACTGGGCCTTTATTTGTTAATTCATACATTTTGCCTTGCAAAACATATTGACCATTTTCGCTCACGTATAAAATGCCCTGATCAGTCACGGCTGTTTTAAGGCCTTTTACCGGTGAATCTTTCACTTCAATATTTTTTGCACCTAATGCCTGTAACTTCGATTTAATCTCAACATCACTCGCCATAGCAGTAGCTGAAGCAAAGATTAAAAGTGCGGTTAATAATTTCTTCATTTTTGTTCCTAAATATATCTAAACAACGAAGATTAGAATTATAAATGGATCGATAATTTGTGCAAGCCAAACTACCCAAAAAACTGAAAATGACTTATACTTCTGCCGCTTATAGAGGTTTATTTATTATGTTTGAAATCAATCCAATCAAAAACAAAATCGCCGACCTTTCCGAGCGCACTTCTGTGCTTCGGGGGTATCTTTGACTTCGACGCAAAAGTCGAGCGTTTAGAAGAAGTTAATGCCGAATTAGAACAACCCGATGTGTGGAACGAACCTGAAAAAGCCCAAGCACTTGGGAAAGAGCGCGTTTCACTTGAACAAGTGGTTAATACCATCAAGAATTTAGAACAAGGTCTAGAGGATGTTGAAGGACTGCTTGAATTAGCCGTTGAAGCGGAAGATGAAGAGACCTTCAATGAGGCTGTGGCTGAATTAGATGAGCTTGAACAACAACTCGCAAAATTAGAATTCCGCCGCATGTTTAGCGGTGAACACGATGCATGTGATTGTTATGTCGATTTACAAGCGGGATCTGGTGGTACAGAAGCACAAGACTGGACGGAAATGTTACTTCGCATGTACCTTCGCTGGGCAGAAAGCAAAGGCTTTAAAACAGAATTAATGGAAGTCTCTGATGGAGATGTCGCAGGTTTAAAATCAGCGACGATTCGTGTCAGTGGTGAATATGCTTTCGGTTGGTTACGTACAGAAACCGGTATCCATCGTTTAGTGCGCAAAAGTCCATTTGACTCTAATAACCGTCGCCATACATCATTTGCAGCAGTTTTTGTTTATCCTGAAATTGATGATGATATTGATATTGAAATCAATCCGGCTGATTTACGCATTGATGTTTACCGTGCATCTGGTGCAGGTGGTCAGCACGTCAATAAAACTGAAAGTGCGGTGCGTATTACTCACATGCCAAGTGGGATTGTCGTGCAATGTCAAAACGATCGTTCTCAACACAAAAATAAAGATCAAGCCATGAAGCAGTTAAAAGCGAAATTGTATGAGCTTGAGTTACAAAAGAAAAATGCGGACAAACAAGCGATGGAAGATAATAAATCTGATATTGGTTGGGGCAGCCAAATTCGTTCTTATGTGTTAGATGATGCGCGTATTAAGGATCTCCGCACAGGCGTTGAAAATCGTAATACACAAGCCGTATTGGATGGCGATCTTGACCGCTTTATTGAAGCGAGCTTAAAAGCGGGACTTTAATCATCTCTTTTATACAAAAAAAGTGCGGTCAATTTTAACCGCACTTTTTTATTACACTTCTTCTTTTTCTTTCACTTTATTCTTGCCTAACACCACATCTTTCATCACCGTCAGCAATTCTTTTTGCACATGAGAAAGTTTTGGTTTTTCCGACTTTTCAAATGCCAGTGGACGACAAAACTCCATAGCCTTAATGCCCAATCGAGCGGTCAATAATCCCACGCCAAGCCCCTGCGCTGCTCGTGCTGAAAGTTTCGCAGTAATATCTTGTGAAAGCCAATCCATGCCTAAATCTTGCACGATTTCAGTTGCACCAGCAAAAGCAAGATTCACTAACACCATTCTGAGTAAACGAAGGCGGGTAAAATACCCAAGCTCAATCCCATAAATCACTGCAATTTTATTGATTAAACGAATATTTCGCCACGCAATAAAAAACATATCAATAATGGCTAAAGGACTGATTGCCACAATCACCGCTGATTCTGCTGCCATTTTAGTAATCAGTTTTTTCGCTTTTTGATCAAAAGACTGTAACACCGTTTGACTAAATAAATGGGTAACTTCGCGAGCTGAATAACTTTCATTCAACTGTTTTTCCCATTGGACAATTGCGGGATGTTGCGAATCCAATTTTAAGGTATCTGCAATCGATAAACACAAGGCTCTTCCTTTCTCACTATCCTGTTCAGAAAAAACGTGATGGTTTTTAACCGCACTTTCACCTATTAATCGCTGACTTTGTTCTTGTAAATTTAAGCGTTTTTTAAGTTTCACCAAACGTCGCCATTCTGCGATGATTTCAGATAAACCAAACAACACAACGACAAAACTCACCAAGGCAAAAGCAAGATAAATCCATTGTTGATTTTGATAACTATCCCAAATCCATTGAACAGATTGCGCAACCGTCGCCCCTAAAAATAAAAGTGCGGTCAATTTCAAAGCCGTTTTCCAACCACTCGGTTTAGGCTTCACAATTTGCTCAAATTGCTCGTCCAACAACTCCCCTTCTAAAGGTTCGTTATCGATGGTTGTTTCAACATTATAAAACTCCTGCTTAGGCAGAATTTCTTCCTCTTCGGGTTGGTGAGATTGTGTGAAAATTTGTTTTGTCATTATTCTTTCCAATAAAAATAGAGACGGTATTTTACTTCGAATTTCTTTAGCAAATCTTAAATGGCTGAAATAAAAAAGCAATATTGACTAAAAAATAAAATGAGCTACTATAGCCATTGTCCACAATTAGTTTATCTAATGTGTTAAGTTTTAACTGTTAACTAACTAGAAGGATCTTTTCATGAAGAAACTTATCGCCACTGCGGTGCTCTCCGCGTGTTCAATGGCTTATGCCAATACCGACATTCCAAACTACAATACCGATTCTCATCTGTATGAATTCACTCAAACTTATGACTTAGTTGCGCCAAAAGGTTCGCAAGGACAAGCGAATCTGTGGGTGCCTTTACCGTTTAATGGCGAGTATCAACAGGTAAAATCTATCCATTTTGAAGGTAACTATTTGGATGCCTATGTGACAGAAAACAACAAATATGGTGCGAAAACCCTCTTTGCAACTTGGGATAAAGATGCACAAAAACGCGATTTAAAAATCACAATGGTGATTGAAACCAAAGATCGCGAACCAATGGTTAAAGGTTTGTTGACGAATTACAAGCCACCAAAAGACGTTCACTATTCTGTTGATGTACAAGAATATTTAAAACCGACTCAACATATTAAAACAGATGGTATTGTGAAACAGTTCGCCGATAAAATTGTAGGCACAGAAACCAATCCATTGAAAAAAGCTGAGTTGATTCACCAATGGATCGTCAACAATATGGAACGTGATAATTCTGTTTTAGGCTGTGGTGATGGTGATGTAGAAAAAATCCTAACCACTGGTGTGCTAAAAGGCAAATGTACCGATATTAACTCTGTTTTCGTTGCACTTGCTCGTGCCAGCGGTATTCCTGCTCGTGAAATTTTCGGTATTCGTTTAGGTGCGGCGGATAAAATGGGCAAATATTCCAAAGGTGCTTTCGGTAGTGCGGATGAACATGGCGTAGCAAACGTGAGTGGTGGTCAGCATTGTCGTGCTGAGTTCTATCTTGCTGGATTCGGCTGGGTGCCTGTTGATTCTGCAGACGTGGCAAAAATGCGTTTAGCAGAGAAAAAATCTATTGAAGATAGCGATACGCAAGCTGTAGCTAAATATTTATTTGGTAACTGGGAAGCAAACTGGGTTGGCTTTAACCATGCTCGCGACTTTGATTTATATCCGCAACCAGAACTTGCTCCACTCAATAACTTTGGCTATCCGTACGCCGAAATCGGTGGTGACCCGTTAAATTCATTTGATCCAAAAGAATTTAAATATGACTACGTCTCTAAAAAGCTCTAATAAATCTTTTTGGGTTGCGATTGCCACCGCGCTAAGTGCTGCGGTGGCATCAACCTTGTGCTGCATTGCGCCTTTAATCTATTTAGTTTTTGGCGTGTCATCCACATGGTTGATTGGCTTGGGTGAATATGATTATTTACGCATTCCTATGCTTATCGTTTCATTATGCGCCTTTGCCTACGGCTTTTGGTTGCTGATGTTTTCCAAAAAAATCATCTGCAGCAAATACATTTCCCGTAAAAAGCTCATTGTTTTGTATTGGATTGTATTTATCGTCATGATGTTTTTCTTAACTTATCCAACCATTTTACCGTGGATTTTAGAGCTTTCTAATTAGGAACAAAAAATGAAGAAATTAACGACCGCACTTTTGCTTTCATTATTCATCTTCTCTATTGCGCAAGCGGAAGAAACAAAGCAAGTTGTGCTAAAAGTGAATGAAATGAACTGCCAGCTTTGTGCTTATTTAGTGAATAAAGAGCTACGCAATATTGATGGCGTAATTTCCACTAAAGCCTCGATTAAAGATAGAACGGTGACTGTTGTAGAAGATCCAAAAGTTTCCGATGAACAATTGATTAATGCGATTCATAAATTAGAATATACGGCAGAAGTAGTTAAATAAAGCGCTAGAAAAATAAAAGTGCGGTCAATTTTGAGAAGTTTTAAAACTCATTAAATTTGACCGCACTTTATATCTGGGTATTTAAAATTATATTCAACTCAAATATCAATCTATCCAATATTACCATCGTTTATTCCTAGCTTCAATTATCAAAACTAAAGTCGCCATTGCTGCGGATCCATTTAGCCAGAAATATGCCATTTTCTTAAAATCAGAAAAAGAATAACTATCAAGTTTTAGAAGTAGTTCAAACAAACTAAATGCTAATGTAGAAAATGTAAAACAAATAATAAATATAATTACCCAAAATATAAGGTATTGAAGCAATAGTTTAATTTTCAATATTCCCCCCTATATGTCCGCTCATTATCATCAAACACATTACTAATTTAAATATATTTATCAAATAACTACCAATGGTTCGGTATAGTGTTGCCTTAGATTTAAACACAAAGTGCGGTCAAAATTGACCGCACTTTTTTATCTTTCGATAATCGACTTATTTAATCACGCCACATGCCATACGTGGGCCGCCACCGCCAAGTGGAGCTGGATGATCTGAGTGGTTATCACCACCAGCGTGAATCATAATAGAGTGACCACGAACTTCATCTAATTTTTTAAGACGAGGCGCTAAAACAGGGTTAGTTGCTGTACCATCATGTAATACAGTTAAAGCCGGTAAGTCACCTAAGTGAGCATCATCTTGCCATGGGTAACCGTGTTGTTTTGTACCTTTAGGATCCCAGTGACCGCCAGCCGCTAAACCTGCTGTTAATTTACCGTCTTTTTCTTTTGGATCACAGCTTGGATTTTCATGAATGTGGAAACCATGTAAACCTTCAGCTAAACCTTGTAGGTTTGGTGTAAACACTAAACCATAATTTGATTCAGTAATCGTTACAGTCCCTACATCTTTGTTACCATTTGCAGGATCTAATTGTTGTACTTTTACTTCGATTGAAGGACCTGCTGGTTTTGCCATATGGTCATGTGCATTTGCCACGCCAGCAGCACAAATTCCGCTGATTGCTAATGCTAAGAGAGTTTTCATTTTCATCATAAGCTCCTTTACTTTAGAAAGACTCAAGTTAATTCTACCTAAATACCAATAAAAAAATAGTGGTTTATATTAAATATTTGACAATTAAATTGATTTGATTTTTCTATCAATCAAACCTATCCGCCAATAAAAACTGCAAGACTGCATCCATTCTTAAATGCGGGATGCTTTCACCTTGTTGTAAAACTTGAGGTTCAAAGGAATCAAAATCAAAAGATTGTTTTGACCAGAACTCAGCATTAGGTAGTTTACTTGGAACAGATCCTGGATAAAGTGTAATCAGTTGTTTATCTAAAGAACGCACACCTTGAATAGCTTTGATTTGTTTACCGTTTTGATTAACTAAAACCTGTTTTGTTGCTCTAATCGCAGCAATTGCCGTATATTCTGTATCAATCCCTTCAAATTCAACATGACGACCGCCTTCTTGCACCAATTGGCGCATCAGGCTGATTAGGTTTTGAATTTGATCTGTCGTGATATGATCGGCTTTTGTTGCCACAAACATGAGTTTATCAATATTCGGGGAAAACAAGCGATTAAGTAAATTGCGTTTCCCATAATGGAAATTTTTGAAAAGCTGATTAAGCCCCGTTTGCATATCGATAAAGGCTTGTTGACTGTGATTCAGTGGCGTTAAGCAATCGGCTAAAATCACCTGGCGATCAAAAGTAGAAAAATAATTTTCATAAAAGCCTTTCACCACCTTATTACGATAATAATCATATCGCTTATTCAACACGGCAAAATAGCTATTGGATTTCGCTTCTCTTTTCAGTTTTTGCCATTGTTCTTCCGACAAATGCAATAACGGGAAAAATTGCAAAACAGGTGCGCCTTCTAATTCCCCAGGCAAGACAAATCGGCCTGGTTGAATAAATTGCATTCCTTCTACTTTGCAGGCAAGCAAATAATCGGTATAAGATTTTGCAATCTGCGCTAAAACATCTTCATTAACGACCGCACTTAGATCGAGTTTTTTCAGTTTATCCAACCAATCTTGAGCAAACTGCTGGCGAATACCTGATGTAATTTTAGCTTGTTCAAGTGACCATTGTTGAAAATCTAAATTCAGCAAAGGTAAATCCAATAGCCATTCACCAGGGTAATCAAAAATATCCAAGTATAATGTACCACGTTCTTTAAAATGGCGAAGTAAGCCTGATTGGCGTTCAAAACGAATAGCAAGACGTGTTTCACTTACCCCTCGGGTAGATTGGCACCATTGTGGAGGATTATTCATTAAATCATTGAGATTCGCTTCATAATCAAAACGTGGAATACTTAAATCCTGCTGTGGCACACGTTTTACTGCCAAAATAGATTGATTTCGGGCAGCCTCAAATAAAGGAAGATGAGCATTTCCCTCTTGATTAATATATAACAATTGATTAATCAAGCTCGTAATAAAGGCTGTTTTACCGCTTCGACTTAGCCCTGTCACAGCTAAACGTAAAGTGCGGTCAAATCCACGATTGATTATTTGATTAATTTCCCGATTAATTGATTTAAACATATCCTAAAAATCCAATAACTAGCCATTTTTGCCAAGATATTTTACAATTCACTCAATTTATCACAAAACGGTCTTTAATAATAAAGCTATGTTACGTCGAAATGTCACTTTTTGTTTTTTATTGTGTGGGTTGAGCCAAATTAATCTGGCACAAGCCGCGCCAAGCATGCCCAAAATTCTGACAGAAAACGGCTTAACATACTGCACGAATGCATCGGGTTTTTCCTTTAACCCGCAAACTGCAGACGCCGGCACCAGTATGAATGTGGTGACGGAGCAAATTTATAACAAACTGTTTGATATTAAAGATCATAGTGCTGCGCTTGTTCCAGTATTAGCACAATCCTATTCAATTTCATCTGATGGCAAACAAATTCTCATTAATCTTCGTAAAGGGGTAAAATTCCATCGTACTCCTTGGTTTACACCAACTCGTGACTTTAATGCCGAAGATGTGGTCTTTTCGATTAATCGTGTTTTAGGGCACGATACTTATCTGCCAACACTTTCAGATGATGTGGTAACTTATAAAAATCCGCAATATAGAATCTTCCACGAGCAGGCCAAGAAGGTTCACTTTCCGTATTTTGAAAGTATTAAGCTGAATCAAAAAATTAAAAGTATCACAGCAACCAATCCTTATCAGGTCAAAATTGAACTGTTTGAACCCGATGCCTCAATTCTGTCGCATCTTGCCAGTCAGTACTCTATTATTTTCTCGCAAGAATATGCGTATCAATTAAGTGCCGATGATAATCTCACCCAATTAGACACACACCCTGTTGGCACGGGCCCTTATCAAGTGAAAGATTATGTTTATAACCAATATGTTCGCTTGGTACGCAATGAAGATTATTGGAAAAAAGAAGCCAAAATTAAAAATATTATTGTGGATCTTTCAGCGGATCGTACAGGGCGTTTAATTAAATTCTTTAATAATGAATGTCAAATCGCTTCTTATCCCGAAGTCAGTCAACTCGGCTTGTTAAGTGAAAAAGATGATCGCTACTATCTGCAATCTACAGATGGCATGAACTTGGCCTATTTGGCTTTCAATTTCCAAAAGCCATTAATGCAAGATAAAACTATTCGTCAAGCCATTTCGCAAAGCTTAAACCGTTTTAGAATTGTGCGAAATATTTACCACAATACAGCAACCGTAGCGAATAACATTATCCCTGATATTTCTTGGGCTTCTGCGATTAATACACCTGATTTTTCTTATGATTATCAGCCCTCAGAAGCGGAAAAAACGTTGCGCGATAAAAAACTCACGTTAAAAATGTGGGTAATAAACGAAGAGCAAGTATATAACCCTGCACCAATTAAAATGGCGGAGCTCATTAAATGGGATTTAGCCAAAGCGGGAGTGGATGTTAAAGTGCGGTCAGTCACACGTACATATTTAATCGAACAATTACGCAAAGGCACAGAAGATTATGATTTAATCTTAACGGGTTGGCTTGCTGGAAACCTTGATCCTGACGGTTTTATGCGTCCAATTTTAAGTTGTGATACACAAAAGGAAATCACTAATCTCTCTAATTGGTGTAACCCAGAATTCGATAAGATGATGGATCGTGCACTATCCACCAATCATTTGTATGAACGTTCTAAAGCATATAACAATGCGCAAGAGCTCATTTTAAACGAATTACCTATTGTGCCAATTGCAAACGTCAAACGGCTTTTGGTTGCACGTGGTAATGTAAAAGGAATTGAGATGACCCCATTTGGTAGCATCAATTTTTCTACCTTGTATTTCATGAAAAATAAGGAGAAAAAATAATGCTCTTTTCAGCAATTCGTTATGTCATTTGGGTAAGCATTTTATTATTGATTTTATCCGTATTAAGCTTTGGGATTTTAATGCGAGATCCGCTCAATGCAGATCTTGTCACAAATAACATTTATAGTGCTTATTATCATTACCTTACATCATTGTTACAGGGTGATTTAGGGATTACCTATAACGGCGGAGAATCGTTAAAAGATTTAATTTTTACTGTATTACCTCCCACGTTAGAACTCTGTTTTACCGCACTTTTATTGGCTTGCATCTTAGGTATTCCTCTCGGCGTATTAAGTGCGGTCTATAATCAGCGTCCTTGTGCACGCGCATTGCAAAGTATCTCTAATGTAGGTTTGTCTATTCCTATTTTCTGGTTTGCCCCGATTTTGCTCTATGTGGCAGCGATTCAAAGCTGGGAGATTGCAGCCATCGGGCAGTATAATTTACTGTATGAAATCAAACCTATCACAGGCTTCCCTACCATTGATATGTGGTTTGTTGATGTCCCTTACCGAACCAAAATCGTACAAAACGTTTTACAGCATTTAGCCTTACCGACATTAGTGCTTTGTATTCTGCCGACAATGGAATTTATCCGAATCATTCAGCAACGAGCTGATTATTTACTTCAACAAGAATATGCAAAAGCGGCTGTAACACGTGGATGGTCGAAATGGACGATTTTAAAACGTTACGTTTTTCGTAATACATTTCCATTATTAATTCCACAGCTTACTCGCGTATTTACCTTAGTATTAACACAATGTATGCTGGTAGAAAACGTTTTAGGTTGGCCTGGAATTGGGCGTTGGCTCATTGATGCCGTCACACAACAAGATTACAACAGTATTTCGGCTGGTGTCGTTGTGATCGGTGTTTGCATCATCATTATTGATACCTTAGCCAAGTTGCTGATGTTTATGTTAGATCCATTTAATAAGAAGGGCTGGTATGCAAGATAGAGAACCTGATGAATTTCGCGAAAGCACCTCCCTCTTTCAAATTTGGTTGCTTTTCCGCCAAAATCGTGTGGCATTATTTAGTTTCTACTTATTTTTTGTCCTGATTTTGGTCGCTCTTTTCCCGAAACTAATCATGCCTTATAGCGAAAGCATGGAGTTTGTCGGTGAAGAACTCATGCCGCCATCTTGGGTAGAAAAAGGGCGCATCGCTTTTTTCTTTGGTACCGATGATCTTGGCCGCGATGTACTCAGTCGATTAATCATGGGAACACAATACACCCTTGGTTCATCCCTTTTGGTAGTTATTGCCGTGGCGATTATTGGTGGTGCATTAGGTATTCTCGCGGGTATGTCTGACGGGATTAAAGCGCGTTTTTTAGGTCATTTTTTTGATGCTTTTTTATCGATTCCTATTTTGCTGATTGCCATTATCATTTCCACGTTAATGGAACCAAGCTTAATGAATGCGATGTTTGCTACCCTACTGGCCATTTTGCCGTATTTTGTATATGCCATTTATCAAGCGATTCAGCAAGAGCTAAAAAAAGACTACGTACTCTTACTGAAATTAGATGGTATTTCAAACTGGGAATTATTAAAAACCACAATCTTACCGAATATTAGTATCGTCTATACGCAAGAAATCGCTCGCGCATTTGTTGTGGCAATTTTAGATATCACAGCACTAAGTTTTATTTCTCTTGGTGCGCAACGCCCTATGCCAGAATGGGGTGCGATGATTAAAGACTCGCTAGAGTTGATTTATCTTGCTCCTTGGACAGTATTATTACCTGGTTTTGCTATTATTTTTACCATTTTATTAAGCATTATTTTTACTAACGGATTGTGTCAAGCAATCAATAAATATTACGAGTAACTCATGGCGCTGTTAGATATTCGCAATCTAAATATTGAAATTCAAACACCAAACGGCCGCATAAAAATTGTGGACGGCGTCAATCTTTCGCTTAATGAAGGGGAAATTCTAGGACTCGTCGGTGAATCAGGTTCCGGTAAAAGCTTAATCGCTAAAGTAATCAGTAATTCCATAAAAGACAACTGGATTGTCACGGCTGACCGTTTTCGTTTTAATGATATTGAATTGCTTAAACTCACACCGAATCAACGTCGAAAAATCGTCGGAAAAGAAATTTCAATGATCTTCCAAAACCCATTAAGTTGCCTTGATCCAAGCCGAAAAATTGGTAAGCAGCTTATCCAAAGCATTCCAAACTGGACTTTTAAAGGCCGTTGGTGGCAATGGTTTGGTTGGAAAAAACGTCGCGCAATTGAACTACTACACCGTGTAGGGATTAAAGACCATAAAGACATTATGGCAAGTTATCCAGATGATCTCACTGAAGGTGAAGGTCAAAAAGTGATGATTGCTGTGGCAGTGGCGAATCAACCTCGTCTATTAATTGCGGACGAACCCACTAATTCTTTGGAATCTATCACTGCCTTGCAAATTTTCCGTTTGCTTTCGAGCATGAATCAAAACCAAGGTACAACGATTTTATTAGCAAGTAACGATCTAAAAAGTATCAGCGAATGGTGCGATAGTATTTCTGTACTTTATTGTGGACAAAATACGGAATCGGGACCAACAGAACAATTATTGGAAACGCCTCATCACCCTTATACGCAAGCCTTGCTCTACTCTGTGCCGGATTTTAGTCGTCCTTTAAGCTTTAAAAGCAAATTAGGGACACTCGAAGGCACTGTGCCGATTTTGGAACAAATGCCTATTGGTTGTCGTTTAGGGCCACGTTGTCCTTTCGCTCAACGTGAATGCATTCAAAAACCAAGCCGCTATCGCATTAAACAGCATGAGTTCTCCTGCCATCATCCGATCAATCTTCGAGAACGGCAGTTTAAAGATAAAGTGGCCGCTTCACCGCTTACGCTTAACACTGAATCAAAAGGAAACGAATAATGCCATTATTGAAAGTGGAAAATCTCAGTAAAACCTTTGATGGTCCAGCCAAACTTTTTGGGTCTGAGCAGTTTTATGCGGTAAAGGATGTCAGCTTTTCGCTTAGTCGGAAAGAAACACTTGCGATTATTGGTAAAAATGGTTCAGGAAAATCCACCTTAGTGAAAATGATTGCAGGAATTACCCCTCCTACATCTGGAAAAATCTTATTTAATAATTTACCGCTTCAATTTGAAGATTTTCAGTATCGTGCGCAACATATCCGAATGGTTTTCCAAGATGCAAATTCAGCGTTTAATCCGCGTTTAAATATTGGACAAGCCTTAGATGCACCACTGCGATTAATTACCGATTGGGATGAAGAAACTCGTAACGAAAAGATCTTTGAAACACTTTCTCTGGTGGGGCTTTATCCTGATTACACCAATCTTAAAATTAAACATCTTTCGGTCAGTCAAAAACAACGAATTGCCTTAGCTCGTGCACTGATTCTTCAACCTGAGATCATTATTATTGATGATGCATTGAGTGCGTTAGATGCCTCTGTGCGTATTCAATTGCTTAATCTAATTTTAGATTTACAAGAACATTTAGGTATTTCCTATATTTATGTCGGACAAAATTTAGGCATTATCAAACACATTGCAGATCAGGTGCTGGTTATGGACGAAGGTGAAATTATCGAGTCTGGCACACCGAGAGAAATCTTTACCAATCCTCAAAATAATATTACTCGCCTTCTTGTAGAAAGCCATTTTGGTCAATTACTCGATAAAAATGCTTGGCAAACAACCACTTCCTAATCATCTGTAAATTCAAGTTAGGCATAGACATCTTAAAAAAACGTCTTTAAAATTGACCGCTCTTTTCATTCTTTTAACAAAATAGGAAAGCAACTATGCAAGCATTATTAAAACTCACTAACTTTGTGAGCAAAACTTTCGCACTATGGGCGATTGTTTTTGCTCTTCTCGCCTTTCTCTTCCCTGCACAATTTAAAATTTTTGCACCATTCATTCCTTACCTTTTAGGTTTAGTGATGTTTGGTATGGGGATTACCTTAACGTTTGCTGATTTCAGTGAAGTGGCTAAACACCCTAAATCTGTATTTATTGGTGTGGCAGGTCAATTTATCATTATGCCTGCTGTCGCATTCGGGTTAGCAAAAGCCTTTAATTTGCCAGCTGATTTAGCGGTTGGCGTGATTCTTGTAGGTTCTTGCCCAGGTGGCACTTCATCAAACGTAATGACTTACTTAGCGAGAGGTAACACTGCGCTTTCTGTCACTTGTACCACAATTTCAACCTTACTTTCACCAGTATTAACCCCTGCTATTTTCTATGTATTAGCAAGCCAATGGTTAGATATTAATGCGGGCGCGATGTTTATGTCTGTATTACAAATGGTATTATTCCCAATTTTCTTAGGTTTAGTCGTTCATGCACTCTTCAAAAAACAAGTGGAACAAGCAAGCCAAACTATGCCATTAGTGTCTGTTATTTCTATCGTCTTAATCTTGGCAGCGGTAGTGGCAGTAAGCAAAGATAAAATCATAGAATCAGGTCTATTAATTTTCAGCGTGGTAGTTTTACATAACTGCTTAGGCTATTTAATTGGTTACTTTGCGGCAAAATTATTTAAACTTAATACGGCGGATAGTAAAGCGGTGGCAATTGAAGTGGGTATGCAAAACTCTGCTTTAGGTGCTGCATTAGCTGCTGCTCATTTCAACCCAATTGCAGCGGTACCAAGTGCCTTATTTAGTTTCTGGCACAATGTATCGGGTCCAATTTTGGCGAATATTTTCTCTAATATCAAAAATGAAAAATAAGCGATTTGGGTAAAAAAAAATAAGGGCGGAAATTACATTCCGCCCTTTTTGTATTTTACTGTTTTACTTAACCGAACCACAATTTAAACAATACAAATACTGCCCTTTTGGATCATTAAATTTGGTTAACACATTCAGTTGTTTTTTCACTTGATGCACTTCCTGTGGTAATCCTAACCAATTTGTCAGTAACACTTGGCCTTTTTGTTTAAGCTTACGATCTAATTGAGCTAAGAAGCTATTATCTTCATCAACCAACCATTGCACACTAAAGCTATCCATATATTTATCCGGATTTTGGTTTACTAGGGCACCAGCTTTCTCAATAGATACATCTATATCACCTAATTCATCCACCAAACCATTTTTATGTGCATCTTGCCCTAACCAAACTTGGCCTTGAGCAATTTTATCTACTTTATCTTTTGATAACTGACGACCACGGCTTACGACATCTAAGAAGCGGTCATAACCATTTTCAATACCAAGTTGATAGATATCTTGAGTATTTTTATTCAGAGGGCTTAAAGCTGATGTTTCCGCGAGATCTGTTGTCGCTACCCCATCGGTACTCATTCCCATTTTTTTAATCGTGTTTTCAAAGGTTGGGAATAATGTAAAGATCCCAATGGAACCCGTAATCGTATTTTTATCTGCCACAATATAATCTGCAGTAGATGAAATCCAATAACCACCAGATGCAGCCATACCGCCCATAGATACCACAACAGGCTTACCTGCTTTTTGAAGATTTTCAGTTTCCTGACGAATAATTTCTGATGCAAAAGCGCTACCGCCCGGAGAATTAACACGGAGAACAACCGCCTTTACTTTCTCGTTATTGTAGGCTTGTCTCAATAACTTCGCGATGGTATCGCCACCAGCTGATTCCTCATCACTTTCCCCATCAATAATTGTCCCTTCGACATTAACTACAGCAACGATATTTTTTTCATTTGGATCAACAGAGAAACGATCACCTAAATCAGATAAATAATCTTCAAAATCTAATAATTTAGTATTTCCCTCTGCATCTCGACCAAAAAATGCGGTCAATTTTTTATCTAAATCCAATCTTGTCGCAAAATGTGTCACTAACTGACGTTTTTTTACATAAGCCGTTTCATCACCCTTTAACGCTTTTAAATCACTAATATATTTTTGTGCATTGGGTAATACATCATTAGCGGTAATATGACGATTAACCATTAACGTTTGCATGTAGTTTTGCCACATACCCCCAAGCCATTTCTGCATATTCGCTCGTGCTTCTGGTGACATATCATCACGCAAGAAAGGTTCTACCGCGGACTTATATGTCCCCACTCGGAAAATATGCGGCGTAATTTCAAGTTTTTCGAGCATGGATTTGAAGTAAAGATTTTCCTGACGCAAACCTTGAATGCTGACTTGTCCAATCGGATTGAGATAAATTTCATCCGCAAAACTCGCAAGAAAATATTGTGATTGTGTGTAATTGTCAGCATAAGCAATAACTGGCTTTTGTGATTCTTTAAAACTTTGAATGGCCTTTCCTACATACTCTAATGATGGAAGATCCCCCCCTTCAAAGTCATTTAAATTCAACACTAAACCACGAATTCGTTCATCATCTTTCGCAGATAAAATACTTTGCACCACATCAAAGGTTGAATATTTATAAGAGACTTTTTCATTATTTAAACGTTGGAGTTCCTTTTCCCAACTCAACATATCTTCCGTGTTATCCGCAAGATAGCCCGTTAAATTTAAATATAATGCACCTTGATCACCTGATAAGACTTGGCTTTTCTTACCATCCCCAAAAAGGCCGACAAGAAAAATCAACGCTAAAACAAATAATAAAAACACAAAATTCATCACAAGATTTCGGATAAAATTGAGTGCTTTACAACAAAATTTCAATACGCTTAAGATGTCATTCATGTGAAATTAAACCTTTAAAAACAGAAATAAAAATTGTGCGTAGCCTATCATAAAGTTTAGTGAAAAACTATGTTATAATTAACCGCACTTAAAACTAAAAAAAGGGAAAAACACTATGGACGCATTAACTCTTTTAACACAACGCAAATCCAATAAAAAATTAACGGCGCCAGCACCTAGCCAAGTGCAATTAGAACAAATGTTTCAAGCGGCTTTACGTGCACCTGATCATGGTAAACTCGAACCTTATCATTTTGTCGTGATGCAAGGCACTGGTTTAAGTAAATTAGAAGGCTTGCTCAAAGCAGCTGTAACTGAATTTAATTTAGGTGAAGAGCGACTAAAAAAAGCAGAGAATTTTGCACGCCGCGCACCGATGGTTATTGCCGTCATTGCTAAAATTAATCATGAAGTCGCCAAAGTTCCTGGTTGGGAACAAATGCTTACTGCAGGTGCAGCAACTTATGCTCTTCAACTTGCTGGTAATGCGCTAGGCTTTGATAGTTTTTGGGCAACGGGTCCACTTATTGAAGGACGTGAATTACGTGAAGCATTTGGCTGTGGTAAAAATGATAAAATTGTTGCCTTATTACAAATTGGTACAGCAGCTGAAAAATTAGAAAAAGAGTGTAAACCAAAAGATTTATCACGTTTCGTCAGCCATTTATAAAAATCAAAAAAGGCGGAAATTTCCGCCTTTTCTATTCCTTTTATTCTAACTCGCCTTCTATCCCGCTTCGAATTTTGTGCTCAAACGCCGTATAATCTACTAAAAAGGCATCATGTCCATAATCCGATGGGAATTCGTAAAATTTTAAATCGACTCCCGCTTGTTCTAAAAGCTGTTTACTTTTATGTAAATCAATAGATTTAAACAGTTGGTCTGTCGTCACAGAGACTAACGTATAACGTGCTTTAATTCGAGATAAGGCTTCTTTTATATCCGAATAACCAACACTTGGATCATATAGATCGAGTGCACGTAATAAATGCAAATAAGTGTTGGCATCAAAACGATCTAAGAATTTTTTGCCTTGATAACTCAAATAGGATTCTACTTGAAAGTGATCACCCCAAAATTGTCCTTCAGATTTAGTTGCTCGCCCAAATGCCTTGGCTAACTGTACATCTGTCCGATAGGTTAACATTCCCAACATACGAGCAATAGAAAGCCCCTGATTAGGCGGTGTCCCCTCATAATAATCGCCATTATTAAAATTCGGATCATTAATGACGGCCTGACGCATGACATGGTTAAATCCAATGGCTTCCGCACTAAAGAAGATAGAAGAACAAAGATTCACAATGTTATCCATAAAATCTGGATAATCAATTGCCCATTGTGTAGCTTGCATACCACCAAAAGAGCCTCCCACTATTGCTTTTAAATGAGGGATACCGAGATGCTCCAGCAAGGCTTTTTGGACTTTGATAATATCTTGAACGATGATATTCGGGAACTGGCTACCATAAGGTTTTCCCGTAGTGGGATTAATTGAGCTTGGTCCCGTTGTGCCTTTACAACCACCTAATACATTTGAGCAAATAAAAAAGTATTTAGATGTATCAAAAGCGAGACCTTCGCCCATAAAGTTTTGCCACCAACCGTCTTTATTCGGTTCATCAAAATAAGGTTCTGCATCTCCCGTTAAGGCATGACAAATTAATACAGCATTGCTTTTATCTGCATTTAAAGTGCCGTAAGTTTGATACGCGACATTAATAGGCGAAAGCTGTCCGCCCAATGTTAATTGGAGTGGATTGTCTTGAAAAAGCACGACATTTTGCACAGCCATTGAAATGATAACCTTTTACGTTGATGGTTCACCAATTATCAACAGCTCATTTTTTTTGTCAAGAAATTTTAGACGTTTAGACGTCTAAATATTTTCTTATCAATTCAGTAAACAAATTACACTTGAACTTACATTGTTTTTTCAGTATGTTAGCAAAATGCAACTATCCCAAACGCTGTCAAAAATGACCGCACTTTCCTGGCTCTTGCGCCTTCCGATAAAAAAACTCCTCGGTTACGCCTTGGGGCTCTTTTTGCTTGTTTTGATTGGTTGCTTCACCATTGATCGTGCCGTGAGCTTTTATGTACAAGACCGCGTGTATGAAGATCTCGAAACGCTCCCGCATCGCCATTATGCATTGGTACTCGGCACATCCAAATATGTGGCTAAAGGCAAAACCAATAAATATTATGATTACCGCTTAGAAGCCTCAAAACTCTTGGTTGAGCAAGATAAAGTCGATTATTTGCTATTAAGTGGCGATAATCGCACGCTTCAATATAACGAGCCTCGCACCATGTTTTTGGATCTACGTAAAATGGGTGTATCTGAAAGTGTGATGTTTAAAGATTTTGCGGGATTCCGCACCTTAGACTCTGTTGTGCGCGCAAGTAAAGTTTTCCAAGTGCCCTCTTTTACTATTATCAGCCAAAAATTCCATTGTGAACGCGCGCTGTTGATTGCTAAACACTATGATATTGATGCAATTTGCTTTACTGCGAAACAACCTGACGTGTATTTCGGGACACGTGTTCGCGAAATGTTTGCTCGTGTAAAAGCCGTATTAGACTTAATTATCGGTGTAAAACCTTATTTCCTTGGTGCACCAGAACCTCTGCCAATTCCTACTGAATAGTTAATGATTCTTTAATTTTTACCCTGTTAAATCAAAAAATATCTAAATAATTGGTTTTTTACTCTATTTTTTTGGAGTATTTATTTGACAATTTTTGATGAAATCGCTATTTCTAATACCCATCACAAAACACAACATCTTACTTTTCATTTTTAGAGGATTATCTTATGTCTCATTTATCGGTAGCAAAATTTGGTGGTACATCCGTTGCAAACTATTCAGCTATGCAGGCTTGTGCCAAAATCATCATTGCAGATCCTAATACTCGCGTTGTCGTGCTTTCCGCATCAGCCGGTGTAACAAACTTATTAGTTGCCCTAGCAAATGGTGTAGAAGCAGAAGAACGTGCAAAATTAATCGGTGAAGTCCGTCAAATTCAAGAAAATATTTTAAATGAATTACAAGACGACAGCCGTGTGCGCCCCATCATTGAAAAATACTTAGAAAATATTACCGCACTTTCTGAAGCGGCAAGCCTTGCGACATCAAAAGCTTTAACTGATGAAATCATCAGTCAAGGTGAAATGATGTCGACACAAATTTTCATTGAAGTATTAAGAGAATTACAAACTACCGCAACTTGGGTCGATGTGCGTACTTTAGTCGCAACCAATGATAACTTTGGTAAAGCGGCACCAGACGATGCTCAAACCCAAACAAATTGCGATAATTTATTAAAACCATTAATCGACCGAGGTGAATTAGTCATCACCCAAGGTTTTATCGGCCGTGAACCAGGTGGTAAAACGACTACTTTAGGTCGTGGTGGTAGTGACTACTCTGCGGCACTTTTAGCTGAAGTATTAAACGCAAAAGATGTATTAATTTGGACGGATGTGGCGGGAATTTACACTACTGATCCTCGTGTCGTCTCTGAAGCAAAACGTATTGATACCATGAGCTTTGCTGAAGCTGCTGAAATGGCAACTTTCGGTGCTAAAGTATTACACCCAGCAACATTACTTCCAGCTGTACGTAGTAATATTCCTGTTTATGTGGGTTCAAGTAAAGCGCCAGATGCTGGTGGTACTTGGGTAACACGCGATCCACAACCACGTCCGACATTCCGTGCAATTGCAGTTCGTCGTGATCAAACTTTATTGACGCTTTCAAGCTTAAGCATGTTACATGCCCAAGGATTTCTTGCGAATGTATTCAATATCTTAGCCAAATATAAAATTTCGGTGGATACCATTACCACTTCTGAAGTGAGCATTGCATTAACGTTAGATAAAACAGGTTCTGCTTCATCTGGTATTGAATTACTTTCACCAGAATTATTAGAAGAATTAAGTCAATATTGCACCGTGAAAGTTGACACAGGTTTATCACTTGTCGCATTAATTGGAAATGATTTACACCTTGCTTCAGGTGTAGCAAAACGTATTTTCGACACACTCGAAGGCTATAACATTCGCATGATTAGCTATGGGGCAAGCACGAATAACATTTGTATGTTAGCGCATAGTGACAAAGCGGATGACGTAGTACGTTCATTACATAAATCGTTGTTTGAATAATAAATTTAAGGAAAGTGCGGTTAAAAATAACCGCACTTTTTTACGTTTTAAATTTGAGATTAAGGCAAAAAAAGAGTAAAGTAATCGTTTGTCTGATTTATAAACTTACGCAAACTTAAGGCGGAAATTATGGGAAAAAGTGTTGTTGTTCTTGGCGCTCAATGGGGCGATGAAGGGAAAGGCAAGATCGTTGATTTATTAACGGATCGAGTCAAATATGTGGTGCGTTACCAAGGTGGTCACAACGCAGGCCACACGTTAATTATTAATGGTGAAAAAACTGTATTACGCTTAATTCCATCTGGTATTTTACGTGATAATGTGACCTGTTTAATCGGTAACGGCGTGGTGCTTTCTCCTGCTGCATTAATGCAAGAAATGGGCGAATTAGAAAGCCGTGGCGTAAAAGTACGTGAACGTTTATTAATTTCAGAAGCTTGCCCTTTAATCCTACCTTATCACGTTGCAATGGATCATGCTCGTGAAGCTGCATTAGGCAAAAAAGCCATCGGTACAACCGGTCGTGGTATCGGCCCCGCTTATGAAGATAAAGTGGCCCGTCGTGGTTTACGCGTAGGTGATTTATTCAATCGTGAAGCCTTTGCTGAAAAATTAAAAAATCTGCTTGAATACTATAATTTCCAATTAGTTAACTACTACAAAGTAGAACCTGTTGATTATCAAAAAACATTAGACGATGTGTTCGCGGTAGCTGATATCATCACTGGCATGGTAGCAGATGTGACAACCATCTTAGATACTGCTCGCAAAAATGGTGACAACATTTTATTCGAAGGTGCGCAAGGCACCATGCTTGATATCGACCACGGAACCTATCCGTATGTAACCAGTTCTAACACCACTGCAGGCGGCGTAGCGACAGGTTCTGGGTTTGGTCCTCGTAATCTTGATTATGTGTTAGGTATCATCAAAGCATACTGTACACGTGTTGGTGGCGGTCCATTCACCACAGAATTATTCGATGAAACAGGTGCTGAAATTGCACGTAAAGGTAATGAATTTGGTGCTGTAACCGGTCGTCCTCGTCGTTGTGGTTGGTTTGATGCCGTGGCCATTCGTCGTGCAATTCAACTTAACTCTATTTCTGGCTTCTGTATGACCAAATTAGACGTATTAGATGGCTTTGACGAAGTGAAAATCTGTACGGCTTACAAAATGCCAAA
Source organism: uncultured Haemophilus sp. (assembly GCA_905205995.1). Classification (GTDB taxonomy): domain Bacteria; phylum Pseudomonadota; class Gammaproteobacteria; order Enterobacterales; family Pasteurellaceae; genus Haemophilus_D. The sequence continues at coordinate 115,121 of CAJLFU010000001.1, forward strand.
TGGCGAAATCGTTGAATATGCACCATTAGCAGCGAAAGATTGGGAAGGCGTGGAGCCAATTTACGAAACCTTACCAGGCTGGAAAGAAAACACCTTCGGTGTGACTGATGTAAATAAATTACCGCAAACTTGCCGTGATTACATCAAACGTATCGAAGAAGTCACTGGCGTGCCAGTGGCTATCCTTTCAACGGGTCCAGATCGTGTTCAAACAATGATTTTACGCGATCCATTTGCGGCCTAAAACAGCATAAAAATAAACCGCACTTTGGCATAACCAAGTGCGGTTATTTTTTTAAGGAGTTTTTGATGACTGAACAAGATATTGCTGACTACCTAAAAAATCACCCTGATTTTTTTACCCATCGCCCTAAATTACTTCAACAACTTACCATTCCGCATAGCCATGAAGAAGGGACGATTTCCTTAGTCGAAGCACAGCTTGCTCAGCAACGAGAACAAATCAAAACGCTTACTCAACTCCTCGAAAAATTTCATCAACTTGCTCATCAAGAAGCAGATATTTTCTTTGCCCTCTTGCCTTTGCAGAAGAAACTGTTCCAGACAGAAGACTTTATCTCCATCAATGAAAAGTTAGATGACTGGGCAAAAGACTATGAGTTAGAAGGTGCTAAAATTTTACTTTTCACTGACAGCTGGCAAAAAAATAATTCTATTCCTGAACAACATTGGCTAGACCGAAAAGCCTTTGAACTCATTCGCCTAGAGCGTATGGGCTTACGCCAATTCTATTTAGGCGATCTCTCCAATAAAGAAAAAGCCCTCATGTTCCTCCCTGAAGAACTTCCTATCGGTTCTGTGGCGATTTGCCGTTTAGGTGGAACACCGCAAAAACCAACCGCACTTTTACTCTTCAAATCTCGAGACACCGACCGTTTCCACAATGACCAAGACACCACATTTCTTCGACATTTAGTCGATATTGTGGAATTGCATTTGGGAAGATGGCTTTAAAGGTTATTAAGTGATCTCTATCACAAATCTGAAAATTATTTAAATTTAGACTTTTATATTCAAATATTTAAGCGTATTTTGTAGATTAAATGTTTTGGTATAAATGTCGATCGTAGTTTGATCTCATTTACTGATTTTATCCCTATCTCAGTGAGGTTTCATTATGAATAAAAAAATGTCTTTAACATTGATTGCCATTGGACTAGGTATGTCACTTAGTAATATGGCTGCGGCACAAGAAAAATTAATTGTGTACACATCAATGAAAGAATCATTAATTGGTGCATTAAAAGCAAAATTTACTGAAAAACATCCAGATGTTGAAATGGATTATCAGTCTGCCGGCGCCGGAAAATTGATGGCTAAAATTGCAACGGAAAAAGAATCCGGGAAAATTATGGCCGATGTAATTTGGACAAGTGAAGTACCTGACTTCTTCCAAATGAAAAAAAACGGCATGCTTGAAGCTTATGTTTCTCCTGAAACTGCCAATATTGTTAACCCTATCCCTAACTTTGATGGTTCTTTTACCCCAATCCGCCTCGGTACACTAGCAATCGCCTACAATACCCGCTTCGTTAAAGATAACCCGCCTGCTGAATGGGCTGATATCTTAAAACCTGAATATAAAGGTGCGTTTGGTATTGCAAACCCTGCATTATCGGGTACGTCATATATGAGTGTATCTTTATTAAAAGATAAATTTGGTTGGGAATTCTTTGAAAAATTAAAAGCAAATAAAGCTAAAGTAGGTAAAGGTGCTGGACAAGTTATCGACGATACCGCATCTGGTGATTTATTAGCCTCTCTCGCTGTTGACTATATTACCAACGATAAAATTAAAAAAGGCGCGCAATTAAAATTGGTTTATCCAAAAGAAACGCTCGTCATCCCTAGCCCTGCAGCAATCTTAAAAGGCACTGAACACCTTGCTGCTTCACAAAAATTTATTGACTTCTTACTTTCTGAAGATGGACAAAAAATCATTGCAAATGAAGGAACATTACCAGTTAGAAAAGGTATTGAACTTGATGCTAAATTTGGTATGCCATCTCTAGAAGATGCCGTATCAAGAGCAATTCCTATTGACTATGAAAAATTAATGTCAGAAAAAGAAGAAACAATTAAACATTTCACTCAAATTCTTCAAGGTCGTTAATCAGTAAGGAGTAGTGATTATGGCAACAATTACATTTGAAAATGTATCCAAAAAATTCGGTTCAAATGAAGTGTTAAAAAATCTGTCCTTAGTTGTACAAGATGGAGAATGTTTTACGCTTCTTGGCCCATCCGGCTGTGGGAAAACTGTCTTATTACGCCTGCTTGCAGGATTTGATGTGCCAGATAGTGGTCGTATTTTAATTGATGATGTGGTTGTTGCCGATCCCGCTACAAACACGGATATTCCGCCAGATCAACGCGGTCTAGGTGTGGTCTTCCAAGATTATGCTGTTTGGCCGCATATGACTGTTTTTGACAATATCGCCTACCCTCTAAAATTAAAGAATATTGAAAAACAAGCCCTCCATAAACAAGTAATGGAAGTGGTCGAATTAGTTAATTTAACTGGTTTAGAAGAACGTTTACCTTCTCAATTATCAGGAGGACAACAACAGCGTGTTGCTCTCGCAAGGGCATTAGTTGCTAAACCGTCTTTAATGCTCTTAGACGAACCTCTCAATAATTTGGACGCCAATCTTCGAGAAGAAATGCGTTTTGAAATTAAAGAATTACAGAAAAAGCTCGGTATTACTATTCTTTACGTAACACATGACCAAGAAATTGCCTTAGCAATATCAGATCGTTTGGCCATTATGAATGAACATGGCGATATCCAACAAGTTGGAACACCATGGGACATTTATGAGCGTTCAGAAAATGAGATGGTGTTTAAATTTATGGGACTCGCAAATTTCATTCCTGTGAGATACCAAAATAACCATCATTATATTGGAGAAGGTAATCAAATTTTAAACTGGAAAAACTTGCCACCTAACTCAGGGAAATTAGGATGTCGACCTTCCGATATCATACTAAGTAAAGACAATGAAGGTTTACTAGGAAAAATATCAAGAGCCAGCTTTCTTGGCGCAGTAATGGATTATATGGTAGAGATTGATGGTGTAACACTACGAACAGAAATCCCAACTAATAAAGCATTACGTAATAATTTAATGTTCAATGAAGGTGAAAATTGCTTTATCAGTTTTCATGATTTGCTTTGGTTTGATTCTGCTAAAGAAATCTAGAGGGGTTTATTATGGCTACAACTATTCAAAATAATCATCCATTCAATATTGCTAACGTTATTCTAGCCTTATCTATCGGTATCTTAGTTATCGTTGTTGCGGTTCCTGTTTTACTTATTTTCCTCAATTCTTTTTGGGTTGATGGGCAATTTAATATCACCGATGTGGTGAATATTCTTAAGCAAGAAGAAACCTATGAAGCATTACTCAATTCACTTTTCATCGCATCTGGCGTAACTGTGATGAGTACGATTATTGGTACATTTTTTGCTTGGTTAGTAACTCGAACAGATCTACCTTATAAAGGTTTTATGAAAGTGATGTTCCTTGTACCTTTTATGCTTCCTTCTTTCATTGGGGCATTAGCTTGGAAAATGTTACTTTCACCACGTTCTGGTTACATTAACCAATTCTTTATGGATTTAGGATTTGATGGGCCTATTTTTAATATCTATAGCTACGCTGGTATTATGGCTGTAGAAACGATGTATCTTTTCCCATTCGTCTTTATCCAAGTCTGTGGTGCATTAGAGCGCATGGACCCTACATTAGAAGAATCAGCGAGAATCTCAGGCGCAAGCCTCTTTACTATTACACGTAAAATTACCATTCCACTCGTTATGCCAAGTATCCTTTCTGGTGCATTACTCATTATGCTCTATTCCATGGCTCACTTTGGTACAGTTGCCGTACTGGGCGTAGAAAATGGTATTTTCAACATTCCAACCCTCATTTATGAACGCATTCACCAAAGTGCGGGTAGTTTTGAAGCCATTCGTACCGGTACTGTGCTTGCAACTGTTTTAGTATTCACTGCAGCACTGATTATTTGGTTACAAAACAAAATCTTAAATAAAGGTCGATTCCAAATTATTGCAGGTAAAAGCTTTAGACCTATCGAAGTAAAACTTCGTGGTTTGAGAAAACCGTTGCTTGTGATTTGCTTACTCTACATCGCCTTTACAATCGTATTGCCTACAGTCACGATTTTCCTTGTTGGCGGATTAAAAACCTATGGATTACCAATTACATGGGAAAATCTCACATTAGATAACTATAAATTCATCTTATTTGAATGGCAGTTAACAAAAGATGCAATTCGCAATAGTGTGACTCTTGGTCTCGCTGCAGCACTGATTACCATGTTTGCCGGGGTAATGATTTCTTATGTTATCGTTAAAATGCGTGTTCGCGGAAAAGGCATTCTTGAGTTCTTAGGTATGTTGCCATTCTCCGTACCTGGCTCTGTAATTGCTCTTGGGGTGATCCTTGCTTGGAGTGGTAAATTTGGCATCAATCTCTACAACACCGTTTGGATTATTTTAATTGCTTACATTGCACGTTATATGGCTTTCTCACTCAAAGCCAACTCTGCAGCACTTGAGCAAGTACATGATTCATTAGTTGAAGCTTCTCGAGCATGTGGAGCAAGTATGTGGCAATCCTTAAAAGATATTGTTATCCCACTCGTAAGACCTGGGATGATTGCTGCTTTCTTCCTTATTTTCCTTCCAGCTCTACGTGAATTAACCGTTTCTGTTATGTTATATGGTCCTTCTACTCGAACTATCGGGGTAGCTATTTATACCCTAAATGAAGACGGTGAAACGGTTTATTCTGCGGCATTAGCGGGTATTGCCCTAATAATCATTGTATTAGGTCAAACCGTTATTAAACGTTATGCTGAAAAGAAAACTCAAAAATAGAAGGTTAGGAGTAAAAGATGAGCTATATTCAATTAAATCATGTCATGAAAAAATTTGGTGATGTTATTGCCATTGAAGATCTTAACCTTTCTATCGAAAAAGGCGAATGTTTCTCTATGCTAGGGCCATCAGGTTGTGGAAAAACAACTACTCTACGAATGATTGCAGGCTTTGAAGACTTAGACGGAGGAGAAATTAAAGTCGGTGATAAATTACTGTCATCGAAGAAAGACAATTTCTATCTTCCACCAGAGAAACGCAATTTCGGTATGGTATTTCAGGCCTTTGCGGTATGGCCACATATGACAGTATATGATAACGTTGCCTTTCCGTTAAAACTCAAAAATATTTCAGCCCAAGAAATTGAAAAACGAACAACTGATGCCTTAAGACACACTAATTTACTTAGTGTTGCTAAGAAAAGCCCTGACGATTTATCTGGTGGTGGAAAACAACGTGTGGCACTTGCTAGAGCATTAGCAATTAACCCTGATGTTATGTTACTAGACGAACCATTATCAAGCCTAGATCCCCATCTTCGCGAAGAAATGCGTTTTGAAATTAAAGCATTACAGAAAAAATTTGGGTTCTCAATTATTTATGTGACTCATGACCAATCTGAAGCGATGGCACTTTCAGATCGTATTATGGTCATGAAGAAAGGGGCGGTACAACAAATTGATACCCCATTAAATATTTATAACAACCCAGCGAACAAGTTTGTCTTCAATTTTATCGGGTTATCAAATCAATTAAATGTAAACCTATCATCGCAAGGTATTCATATTGATAAAGTTGATGGTATTTTTAATCTTCCAGAAATGCCAAATAATGATTTACTTTCACAAGGTAAAGCGATATTAGCAAGCCGTCCATCTGACATTGAATTTGTTCAACAAGGTGGAATCCCTGGTATCGTAAAACGTCGCTCTTATCTTGGTGAAGTAACGGATTACAATATCCAAGTTGGAGATCAAGATATTCGTGTTCAAATTGGACGACGAGATTCTGGCCCGAAAGAAGGGGAAACATGTCAGATAGCCTTTGAACATTTGCATTGGTACCCTGCTGAATAACATATCCTAAGTGCGGTTAAATTGAACCGCACTTTTATTTTTTATGATAATTAAACAAGCTTTTCTCATTATCAACTAATCTTTGATCTTGCTCACAATTTCAAAAAAATAAACTTTCTTTATTTTTCAACTCTTTCTACAATACCTTTGTTTTTATTATTAAAAACACACAATTCAATTTAACTTCAGATATCACAAGGGTCTAATTATGAAAATTTTAACTTGGCCTGTGGTTGCAGGTGCTGCACTTGGTATCGTTGCGCCACTTCTCACTTACAATGGCAACCCTGGTAATATGGGATTTTGTGCGGCTTGTTTCTTACGCGATACAGCCGGATCGCTTGGGTTACACCACGCCGCCCCATTACAATACCTTCGCCCAGAACTCATTGGATTAGTTTTAGGAGCACTCGCCAGTGCATTCTTCTCTAAGGAATTTAAACCTCGTGGTGGCTCTGCCCCACTTGCTCGTATTAGCTTAGGCTTTTTTGCGATGCTTGGTGCGCTCATTTTCTTAGGTTGTCCATGGCGCGCTTATTTACGATTAGGTGGCGGTGATCTCACTGCAATTGCAGGTATTGTAGGATTGTTTGCCGGTGTATTAGGCGGCATTTTCTTCGCTAATCGAGGATTCTCATTAGGTAAATCTAAGGAACAAAGCCAATCTTCGGGTTTAATTGGTCCAATTTTTGCCGTAATTTTGCTTGTTTTAGCCTTAACCCAATTTAAATTTGGTGAAAATCTAGCGATTTACACCTCTGAAAAAGGGCCAGGTGCACAACATGCGGCTATTTGGATGTCACTTGCTGGCGGATTACCTCTCGGTGTGCTGATGCAAAAATCGCGTTTTTGCACAATTGGGGCATTTCGAAACTTTGTCCTCTTCCGTGATGCACATTTATTAAATGGTGTGATTGCATTGATTGTCTTTGCGGCAATAACCAATTCCTTACTCGGTCAATTCCATTTAGGTTTTGAAAAACAACCTATCGCACATAATGACTATCTCTACAATTTCCTTTCTATGGCGCTTTGCGGCCTTTGCTTTGCATTAGGCGGTGGTTGCCCTGGCAAGCAATTAGTTAATATTGGTGAGGGGAATAATGACTCTGCGTTATTTGTTCTCGGTATGCTACTGGGCGCAGCAGCGGCACATAACTTTGGTTTCGCAGCCGCCCCTACTGGCGTACCAATCTTTACGCCTTATGTTTTAATTACTGGCTTTGTGGTTTGCTTATATATCGCATTAACCAATAAATCTGAAGCCTAATATCCATTCAGAATAAACAAAAAGGAAGTCAATTATGACTTCCTTTTTTCGTTTTTAAAAGTGCGATCATTTTTAATCGCACTTTCCACATCATTAGAGAATATTTTTCTCACCACGAGAAAGACTGATTAACCCTGAACGAACAATTTCAAGTAATGTACTTTCTTCTTTCAGTGCCTCAACAAAAGCATCTAATTTGTCTTTTGTACCCGTTAACTGAATGGTATAAGATTTTGTTGTCACATCCACAATCTGACCACGGAAGATATCGGCTAAACGTTTTAACTCATCACGTGATGAACCCGTTGCACGTACTTTCACTAACAATACTTCACGCTCAACGTGCTCATGTTCACTCAAGTTAATAACTTTAAACACATCCACTAACTTGTGAAGTTGCTTTTCGATTTGTTCTAGCACTTGCTCATCACCCACTGCTTCAATCGTCATACGAGAAAGCGTTGGATCATCGGTTGGTGCCACAGTTAAGCTTTCAATGTTAAATGCACGTTGGGAAAACAAGCCGACCACTCGAGATAATGCACCGGATTCATTTTCTAATAAAACAGATAAAATTCTACGCATTATTCGTTCTCCTCTTGTGGTTTGCTTAAAATCATCTCATTCATCGCCCCGCCGCGAACTTGCATTGGGTAAACGTGTTCGGTTTCATCAACGTTAATATCAACAAAGACCAATTTATTTTTAATGCTGAAGGCTTCTTGTAATTTGCTTTCTAATTCATCTGGTGTCGAAATTTGAATACCCACATGACCATAAGATTCTGCTAACTTCACGAAATCTGGTAAAGAATTCATATAAGTTTGAGAATGGCGGCCAGAATAAATCAAATCTTGCCATTGTTTCACCATGCCTAAAAAGTGGTTGTTCAAACAAATCACTACAACTGGAATACCATATTGTGTCGCGGTTGAAAGCTCTTGGATATTCATTTGAATACTACCATCACCCGTTACACAAACTACAGTTGCGTCAGGATGTGCAAGTTTCACCCCTAATGCAGCAGGTAAACCAAAGCCCATCGTACCTGCACCACCTGAATTGATCCAACGACGCGGTAAATCAAATGGATAATGCAATGCCGCAAACATTTGGTGTTGCCCTACATCCGATGCCACATAAGCTTGACCTTTTGTAATGCGATATACAGCTTCCATCACTTGCTGTGGTTTGATGACGCCTGAAGTGCGGTCGAAATCCAAGCATTTTTTCGCTTTCCATTCATCGATTTGTTTCCACCAATCTTCCAAGTGATTTTGCGGACGCGAACCGATTTCTTCACCTAATAAACTTAAGAATTCATCCAATACATTTTTCGCGTTACCTACAATTGGAATAGCCGCAGGGACGTTTTTAGAAATAGAGGTTGGGTCAATATCAATCTGAATCACTTTGGCATTCGGACAATATTTATCTAAGTTGTTAGTGGTACGGTCATCAAAACGTACCCCAACACCAAGGATTAAATCACTTTCATGCATCGCGGTATTGGCTTCATAAGTCCCGTGCATTCCAAGCATGCCTAAAAATTGTTTATCCGTACTTGGGTACACGCCTAAACCCATTAACGATGAGGTGACCGGTAAATTTAAACGTTGTGCGAATTGTGTTAACTCTTTATGACAGCCTGCCGCAATTGCACCACCACCCACGAATAAAACCGGTTTTTTAGCCACTAATAATGCTTTTAATGCTTTCTTAATTTGACCTTTATGACCATTTACCGTTGGATTATAAGATCTAAGCTCAACAGATTTTGGATATTCGTAAGGATATTTTAAATTTGGATTTACGGTATCTTTTGGAATATCTACGACAACGGGACCTGGACGGCCTGTTGAAGCAATATAAAAGGCTTTTTTCAAGATACCTGGAATGTCTTCTGCTTTTTTAACAATAAAGCTGTGTTTAACCACTGGGCGAGAAATCCCCACCATATCACATTCCTGGAACGCATCACGACCGATTAAGCTACTCATTACCTGACCTGAAATGATCACCATTGGTACCGAATCAGTATAAGCGGTCAAAATACCCGTAATCGCATTGGTCGCACCTGGTCCTGATGTTACTAACACACAACCCACTTTACCTGTCGCACGCGCATAACCATCTGCCATATGCACCGCAGCCTGTTCATGACGGACTAAAATATGTTCAATCCCACCAAGAGTATGGATTGCATCATAAATATCCAATACGGCACCGCCCGGATAACCAAATAAATACTCAACGCCTTCGTCACGCAAAGACTGAACCACCATTTCCGCACCGGATAATTTCTTCATATTTTACTCCTAAAACTGACCGCACTTTTATTTGTTACGATTCATATCAAAACAATGGAAACATCATACCGAAAGAAAACGCATTGTCCAGTATGAGAAAAGTCTAAAAAAACGAATTAAAAAGCATTAAACACTAACAAAATACAAATATTAAGATTTTAATAAATATAATTAATACAAAAAGTAGAAAATCGTAGTTTTATATGGAGTTTTATAAAAATAAAAATTTTTTATTCTTTTGTTCAAAATTTTGAACTAGATCACATTTTAAGCGTCAATTTCTATGATGATTAAGGAGAAAGGGAGAGATTATAAGAAAAAACCGCACTTGGAAGATCCAAAGTGCGGTTAATTTTAAGACGTTTTTAATTAGCCGTTATAGCGTTTGAACACTAAAGTTGCGTTTGTACCACCGAAACCAAAGCTGTTTGACATTACAGTTTGTAAGCCTGCATTTTCTTTTGTTTCAGTCACGATGTTGCAGCCTTTTGCCGCTTCGTCTAATGTTTCGATATTAATGCTTGGTGCAATGAAGTCATTGTGTAACATTAATAAGCTATAGATTGCTTCGTGTGCACCGGCAGCACCTAAAGAGTGACCGGTCATTGATTTGGTAGAAGAAATCGCAGGGATTTTGTCGCCAAATACATTTTTGATTGCCCCTAATTCTTTCACGTCACCAACTGGTGTTGATGTACCGTGTACGTTGATGTAATCAATTGGAGTATCTACCGTTGCCATTGCTTGTTTCATACAACGCTCAGCACCTTCACCACTTGGCGCTACCATGTCGTAACCATCAGAGGTTGCACCATAACCTACAATTTCTGCGTAGATTTTTGCACCACGTGCTAATGCGTGTTCTAATTCTTCAACCACTACAACTGCACCACCACCCGCGATAACGAAACCATCACGGTCTGCATCGTAAGCACGAGACGCTTTTTCTGGGGTATCATTGTATTTAGTTGAAACTGCACCCATTGCATCGAATTCAGTTGCACATTCCCAAGATAATTCTTCCGCACCACCCGCGAAAACTACATCTTGTTTACCTAATTGGATTAATTCAACTGCGTGACCGATACAGTGTGCAGACGTTGCACAAGCAGAGCTGATTGAGTAGTTTACACCACGGATTTTGTAAGGGGTTGCTAAACAAGCCGACACACTTGATGCCATGGTTTTAGTTACCGCATAAGGACCAATCGCTTTCACACCGCGTGGACCACGCACTGCATCACAAGCCACTAATTGGTTGTGTGCGGAACCAGTACCTGCACCGATTACAAGACCTGTACGGTCATTTGAAACTTGATCTTCTGTTAAACCTGAATCTTCAATCGCTTCACGCATAGAAAGGTATGCATAAGCTGCCGCATCACCCATAAAACGATACACTTTACGATCGATATGCTCGCTTGGATCAAGTTTGATTGTGCCGGCAACATGGCTACGCATTTTCATTTCAATAAACTCAGGCATGACTTCAATACCAGATTTACCTGCTTTTAATGAAGCCAAAACTTCTTCTTTGTTGTTACCGATACTTGAAATAATACCAAAACCAGTAATTACAGCTCTTTTCATTCTTTATTCCTTATGAGTTAGGGGAAATTTAATTCAACTTACAGTTGTTAGCTGAACGCAATTTACTATGAAATGAAAATATTGCAAGCAATAATTCATTTGTTCGACCAGTTAAGTTTTAACCGACTCAAAATTTCCGTGCTATTATAAAAGAATTTGATAAGGCAAAAAAGGGCTAACACATGTTCACCATTCAGCACGCAAAAATTCATTTTAATCAAGAGAACACCCCTGTTTCGGATAAATTTGATGACGTGTATTTTTCTAATCAAGATGGTTTAGCGGAAACGCATTATGTGTTTTTAGAAGGTAATCAGTTGTGGGAGCGATGGGTTCATTACCAAGAAGCCCACTTTGTTATTGCTGAAACGGGGTTTGGCACAGGATTAAATTTCTTTGCGGTGACTACGCTATTCCGTGAATTTCGTCAGAAACACCCTGATTCGCCTTTAAAACGCCTTTATTTTATCTCTTTTGAAAAATACCCTTTGCCACTTGATGCATTACAACAAGCCCATTTAGCCTATCCGCAATTTTCTCGTCTTGCTCAGCATTTACAACAGCATTGGCTTAATCCTATTCAAGGTTGCTATCGTTTTCATTTTGATGAAACCACGTTAGATCTTTGGTTTGGCGATGTCGCTGAAAATCTGCCACAACTGGGCGATTATATAAATGGTAAAATTGATGCGTGGTTTTTAGATGGTTTTGCACCGAGTAAAAACCCCGACATGTGGAATGAGCAGCTTTATCAGCAAATGTTTCGTTTTACCAAGCCACAAGGCACCTTTGCGACCTTCACTGCGGCAAGTGCGGTTAGAAAAGGCTTAGAAAATGCGGGCTTTAATATTAAGAAACGCAAAGGCTTTGGTAAAAAACGGGAATGTCTTTCTGGTCAAAAAACGCAGGAAAAACCAACCGCACTTTCTACGCCCTGGTTTCATAGTCAGCCAGCTAATCTCAAAGAACAAGATATTGCCATTATTGGTGGCGGGATAGCCTCGCTTTGTACAGCCATTTCATTGGTTAAACGTGGGGCTAAAATTACAATTTATTGCGAAGATGAACAAACCGCTCTCAATGCATCCGGCAATAAACAAGGCGCTTTTTATCCGCAACTGAGCGATGACAACGAGCGCAATATTCGTTTTTATATTCATGCCTTTGCCTATGGCCATCAATTTCTACAATGGGCAATTCAACAACAAATCGAATTTGAACATGAGTTCTATGGTGTCGCGCTTTGCGCTTACAATGACAAAACAGAAAGTAAATTAAATAAAATTGCTGAGCTGAATTTGCCTTCTGATTTATATCAGTCATTAAACCAATCTGAATTAAGTGAAAAAGTGGGCTTACCATTACCTTTTGGTGGCGGTTTTATTCCACAAGGCGCTTGGCTTGCGCCACGTCAGTTAGTTCAGCATGCTTTTGCCTTTTTAGAAAAACAAGGTGTCCAGATTAAAACATCACAAAAAGTAACCGCACTTTCTCAAACAGAAAATGGTTGGCAAATCAAAACTGCTGAAAATGAAACTTTCTGCCATGAAGTGGTTGTTTTAGCAAATGGGCATAAACTCACTGAGTTTGAACAAACACAAAAACTGCCACTCTACCCAGTTCGCGGACAAGTGAGCCAAATTCTAACATCAGAAAATTTACTTAAACTCAAAACTGTGTTGTGCTATGACGGCTATCTCACCCCTGCAGATCAGGCAAAAACCAGCCATTGTATTGGCGCAAGTCATGTTCGTGATAATGCGACTCGTGAATTTAGCCTAACTGAACAACAAGAAAATCAACAAAAAATTCAGCAAAATATTCCTGAAGATTGGACAAAAGAAGTGGATACATCAGGTAATCTTGCTCGAATCGGTGTACGTTGTTCGGTACGTGATCTCACGCCAATGATGGGGGCTGTTCCTCATTTTTCAGCACAGCAAACACAATATCAGAATTTGTTTAATTTACGACGCCGTAAACGGCCAATAGAACAAGCGGAAAACTACCCTAATCTCTATTTAATCGGCGCATTAGGCTCACGAGGATTAACCTCTGCACCATTTTTAGGGGAAACACTGGCTTCCTTAATTTATGGTGAGCCCTTACCGATGAGTGAAGATTTGATTCATAACTTAATGCCAAACCGCAGTTGGGTCAGACGCTGGTTGAAAGGGGCAGACGTGAAATAAAAAAAGTGCGGTTAAAATCAACCGCACTTTTTCTTAATACAAGCTTAAACGTTGTAATCGCTGTCTGGCGATTTCTTTGATTTCATC
>CAJLFU010000002.1 GCA_905205995.1 uncultured Haemophilus sp.
GGCACCGGGTTTTGATCTCGGCATCCCTAGGTTCGAATCCTAGTACCCCAGCCATCTTATTTTTCAATTTCTTTTGTATAAAAAAATGCGATTAAATTTAACCGCACTTTGTTTTATTTTTGTTTAAAATATTATTTACACATTCTCTCGATAAGTTTTGCTTCTAATCGGCGATGAAACCATGGTGTCGTATCAAATTCACTATCTTGATCCAGTAAGCCAAGATCAAAAGTATCTTCATCGACATATGGACTAGACTTATCTCCTATTCCATCCATGTATTCTTCACCAAGATCGTAAAAGCCAAGTAAATTCTTATTAAGATCAAATACAAAAACTGTGGCACGATAACCCAAATTAAGTGAAAACCCATTAGGAATGAAACCTGCACAAACAGAAATATTACGCTTGAATTCTGGAAAACTGTGGTTTACACAATGATTAGTCGAGTTCATCGAAGATTCCATATCTTGACAAATATCACGCCATCGCCAGCTTAATGTGGCAACTAGTATAAGAACGATACAGATGAAGTGTCGTTTTTTCATTTTATTTCTCATAAAGTGCGGTACTTAATTCACTATAAATTTTGACCGCACTTCGTATTGTAATTAATGTTCCCTTGTCTTAAAGAAGGTCACATCAGGATAACGTTCTTGTGCAAGATTTAAGTTAACCATAGTTGGTGCAATGTAAGTAAGATTATCTCCACCATCTAATGCTAGATTTTGCTCATTTTTACGTTTGAACTCTTCAAATTTTTTGTTATCCGCACATTCTACCCAACGGGCCGTTGCGACATTGACCGTTTCGTAAATGGCTTCAACGTTATATTCTGATTTCAAACGCGAAACAACCACATCAAACTGTAACACACCGACTGCGCCAACAATCAAATCATTGTTGCTTAATGGACGGAATACTTGCACAGCACCTTCTTCAGAAAGTTGTACTAAGCCTTTCAACAATTGTTTTTGTTTAAGTGGATCTTTCAAACGAATACGACGGAATAATTCAGGAGCAAAGTTTGGAATACCGGTAAATTTAAGTTCTTCACCTTGTGTGAAGGTATCGCCAATTTGAATTGTACCGTGATTGTGCAAGCCGATAATATCACCAGCATAGGCCTCATCGGCATGGGTACGGTCACCCGCCATAAAGGTAAGCGCATCAGAAATAACCACATCTTTACCAATACGCACATGTTTAAGTTTCATCCCTTTTTCGTATTTACCAGAAACTACGCGTAGGAAAGCCACTCGGTCGCGGTGTTTTGGATCCATATTGGCTTGGATTTTAAACACAAAACCAGTGAATTTTTCTTCTTCTGCTGAAACCTTACGGGTATCAGCTTGACGAGCTTGTGGTGCAGGTGCCCATTCAGTTAAACCATCTAAGAAATGATCGACACCGAAGTTGCCTAATGCAGTACCAAAAAAGACAGGCGTCAATTCACCACTTAAGAATAAATCCAGATCAAATTCATTACTTGCACCTTTTACTAATTCTAATTCATCACGCAATTGTTGGGCTAAGTCATCGCCTACGGCAGCGTCTAATTCTGGACTATTTAAGCCTTTCACAATTCGTACTTCTTGAATGGTCGAACCTTGGCCACTTTGATAAAGATAGGTTTCATCTTTATATAAATGATAAACCCCTTTAAACAATTTACCGCAACCAATCGGCCAAGTAATCGGTGCACAATGGATTTTTAATACGCTTTCCACTTCATCTAATAATTCCATTGGATCACGAATATCACGGTCAAGTTTATTCATGAAAGTGATAATTGGCGTATCGCGTAAACGGGTCACTTCCATTAATTTAATGGTACGTTCCTCAACCCCTTTTGCTGAGTCGATAACCATTAAGCAGCTATCCACAGCCGTCAAAGTGCGGTAGGTATCTTCCGAGAAATCCTCATGCCCCGGCGTATCCAATAAATTCACTAAGCACTCATTGTAAGGGAATTGCATCACGGAAGTTGTAATAGAAATACCACGTTGCTTTTCCATTTCCATCCAGTCAGATTTTGCATGTTGTGCAGAGCCTTTACCTTTTACTGAGCCCGCTTTTTGAATGGCATTGCCGTATAACAATACTTTTTCTGTGATGGTAGTTTTACCCGCGTCAGGGTGGGAAATAATCGCAAATGTGCGACGTTTATTCACTTCTTCTAATGGATAACTCATTTGTCTTGTTTCTTCTGTTTTAAATAATGCTGTATTGTCGCTGATTTTCAGATTGAGCTCAAATTAAATTGTTTTTCTTTTGTTATCTATAGCTTATTTAGGTGTATGATGACTCTGTAATTTCTTTTCTTTAAAAATTTTTGATAAAAAAAAGCAAACGTTTGCGCAAGAAATGAGATATAATATGTGCCGATTTTTTATTCTTATAATAAAAGGTGCAAGCAATGACACAACTTAGTCTAAAAAAAATCTATTCGGGAAAAGTGCGTGATCTTTATGAGATCGATGATAAACGGATGTTAATGGTAGCCAGTGACCGTTTGTCTGCATTTGATGTGATTTTAGATGATCCTATCCCACGCAAAGGTGAAATTCTGACTCAAATTTCCAATTTCTGGTTCAATAAGTTAGCTCATATTATGCCGAATCATTTTACAGGTGATTCAGTTTATGATGTGTTACCAAAAGAAGAAGCTGATTTAGTAAAAGATCGCGCAGTGGTATGTAAGCGTTTGAAACCAATAAAAATTGAATCTATCGTGCGTGGTTATTTAACGGGTAGTGGGCTAAAAGATTATAAACAAACGGGTACCATTTGTGGTTTGAAATTACCGGAAGGATTAGTTGAGGCAAGTAAATTACCTGAACCAATTTTTACGCCATCAAGTAAAGAAGAAGTGGGTAATCACGATATCAATATTAGCTATGAAGAATGTGAAAAAGCAATTGGCGCAGAGTTAGCGGCACAAGTGAAAGAAAAAGCCATTGCACTTTATACTGAGGCAGCAAAATATGCGCTCACTAAAGGGATTATTATTTGCGATACTAAATTTGAATTTGGTTTAGATGAAAATGGTACGCTTACTTTAATGGATGAGGTATTAACACCGGATTCGAGTCGTTTTTGGTCAGTTGATACTTATAAAGAAGGAACAAATCCACCGTCATTTGATAAGCAATTTGTACGAGATTGGTTAGAGCAAAGTGGTTGGAATAAACAACCGCCAGCACCTGAAGTACCAAAAGAAGTGATTGAAAAAACAGTTGCAAAATATCAAGAGGCGTTGGATTTATTAACAAAATAACATTAACAAACTCCCTGCTATGCTTTAGAATGGCGGGGATTTTTATGGATAAAATATTGTGAATAAAAGAGTATGAAATCTGTTGCAATAGTTGGTTTAGGTTGGTTAGGCTTACCGCTGGCACTGCACTTAAAAGAGATTGGTTGGTGTGTAAAAGGATCAAAACAATCCCCTGAGGATGCTCAAAAATTGCATCAGCTAGGTATTGAAACTTATCCTTTTTCGCTTTCTGGCGAAATGAAGCATTTACCAGACCATATTTGCACTCTTTTTAATGTAGATGCTCTTATTATCACCTTACCACCTAGCCGTTTTTCTTCTCAACAATATTGTGAACATCTTGCTTTTTTAGCTAATCAAGCAAAGAAACAAAGTGTACAGCACTTGATTTTTACCAGTTCAACGTCTGTTTTTCCTGATATTTCGGGGCAATTTGATGAAAGTTCTCAACTTTCAGCTGAAATAGAAATTGGTAAAACACTGATACAAGCCGAGCAGTGCTTGTTCCAATCGGAAATATCTCATTGCGATATTCTTCGACTTGCAGGATTAATTGGTAAACAACGCCATCCGGTTAAATTCTTAGCTGGAAAACACAATTTAAAGCAGGGTAATTCACCTGTTAATTTGGTGCATCTTGAGGATTGTATCCAGGCTATTAGCGCCTTACTCATGAATCCAAATGGATTGCGAGTTTACCATCTTTGCGCTCCAGTTCATCCTACGCGAGCAGAATATTACACAAAAGCAGCGGCATGTTATGATTTATTCACACCACAATTTGAATGTAGTGATTCGGATCCGAAACGAATCATTATGGCAGATAAAATTTGTCGAGATTTAGGCTTCACTTATAGTTATCCAAATCCCGATGATATGTTAGAAAAGCGCAGTGATTTTTGACCGCACTTTTTAAAGATTCACTCACCATAACCACAATGAAGGAAATAAAATATGTCAAATACGATTCTGCAACATTTACCTAAAGGTCAAAAAGTGGGTATCGCTTTTTCAGGCGGGCTCGATACTAGCGCGGCATTACTTTGGATGCGTCAAAAAGGTGCAGTACCTTATGCTTATACAGCAAACTTAGGTCAACCCGATGAAGATGATTACAATACCATTCCCAAAAAAGCGATGGAATATGGTGCGGAAAATGCGCGTTTAGTGGATTGTCGTGCGCAATTAGCCCATGAAGGGATTGCGGCTATTCAATGTGGTGCATTCCATATTTCGACTGGTGGAGCAACCTATTTCAACACCACACCACTTGGTCGAGCGGTAACGGGTACGATGCTTGTTGCAGCAATGAAAGAAGATGATGTCAATATTTGGGGTGATGGTTCAACTTTTAAAGGTAATGATATTGAGCGTTTTTATCGTTATGGTTTATTAACCAACCCAAATTTAAAAATTTACAAACCATGGTTAGATCAACAATTCATCGATGAGTTGGGTGGTCGTTTTGAAATGTCAAAATTCTTAATCGAAAATGGTTTTGACTACAAAATGTCGGTAGAAAAAGCCTATTCAACTGACTCTAATATGTTAGGTGCGACACACGAAGCGAAAGACTTAGAAGAATTAAGCACAGGCATTAAAATTGTAAAACCAATTATGGGCGTAGCATTCTGGGATGAAAATGTTCAAGTGAAACCTGAAGTGGTGACAGTTCGTTTTGAAGAAGGTGTGCCGGTTGCCTTAAATGGTAAAACATTTGATAACGTGGTGGAGCTTTTCTTAGAAGCAAATCGTATTGGTGGTCGTCATGGTTTAGGCATGTCAGACCAAATTGAAAACCGTATTATCGAAGCAAAATCACGTGGTATTTATGAAGCACCGGGAATGGCATTATTCCATATTGCTTATGAGCGTTTAGTCACCGGTATTCACAATGAAGATACTATTGAACAATATCGTATCAATGGTTTACGTTTAGGTCGTTTATTATATCAAGGTCGTTGGTTTGATCCTCAAGCGTTAATGTTACGCGAAACAGCACAACGTTGGGTCGCTCGTGCAGTGACAGGTGAAGTAACATTAGAACTTCGTCGCGGTAATGATTATTCAATCTTAAATACTGAATCACCAAACTTAACTTATGCAGCAGAACGTTTAAGTATGGAAAAAGTGGAAAATGCACCATTTGATCCAATCGATCGTATTGGTCAATTAACCATGCGTAACTTAGATGTAGCAGATACACGCGGAAAATTAAGTATCTACTCTCAAGTCGGTCTATTAACTGCAGGGAAAGATTCCGTTTTACCACAATTAGGTAAAAAATAATTTTCTCTTCTAAATTGGAAAAAGTGCGGTCGATTTTGACCGCACTTTTGATTAGCATAATAAAAAAACCTTAGGTTTTGACCTAAGGTTTTATTTTTTTAGAAAGAATTATTTTTTCTCATCACATTTGTTGATATCGCTACATTTTCCGTAGAGGTATAAACTATGTGCTTTTAATTTGATGCCATGTTGTTCACTGATTTCTTTTTGACGCTGTTCGATAATATTATCAGTAAACTCAAATACTTTACCGCAATCTTCACAGATAATGTGATCGTGGTGTTCTGTTGGTGCAAGTTCAAAAACAGACTTGTTACCTTCAAAATTATGACGAATTAAGATATGCGCTTCATCAAATTGGTTAAGTACGCGATATACCGTTGCAAGACCAATATCACTGCCTTGTTCTAATAAGATTTTATACACTTCTTCAGCTGAGAAATGCTCGTTTTTATGTTCTTGCATTAACGCAAGGATAGTCAGCCGGGGTTCGGTGATTTTCAACCCTGCTTTTTTGAGTAATTTGATGTTTTCTTCAGACATAATGTTCCCTTAATTTGCTAAATATAAAGAGATGGTTAAGCTAATTCTGCTAAACACATTTCATCGTAGATTTGTTTCGTCCATTTCTCTACACGTTCTGCTGTGAGCTCTGGTTGACGATCTTCATCGATACATAAACCGATAAAGTTTCCGTCATCTAATAATGCTTTTGATGCTTCAAAGGTGTAACCATCAGTTGACCAATTGCCCACGATAATCGCGCCACGTGGTTCAACGATATCACGTACTGTACCGATCGCATCACAGAAATAATCAGCATAATCTTCCTGATCGCCACAGCCAAAAATACCGACTAACTTGTCAGTAAAATCAATTTCTTCTAAGGTAGGAAAAAAATCATCCCAGTCAGCTTGCGCTTCACCGTAATACCAAGTCGGAATACCGAAAAGTAAAAAATCATAACCTTCGATATCTTCTTTCGAGCTTTTTGCAATGTCACGAATATCAACGAGTTCGTTACCTAATTGCTTTTGAATCATTTTTGCAATGTTTTCTGTATTACCTGTGTCACTACCGTAAAATAAACCGACAACTGCCATTGTTCTTTCCTTTTGAAATAAAATTAGGTGAATAGAAAAAATTAGGGGCAAAGCCCTACAATTTGTGCGAACTATACCACAAATGAATTCTCATTTGAATAGAATAATTCTCATTTAAAACGATTAATTCTTATTTAGAAACCTATCAATAGCACGTATCACAAAATCAGGTTTTTCTGCATGAACCCAGTGCCCACAACCATTGATAGTGAACGAGGTCGCATTCGGGAATTGTTTTAGAATGCTTTCTGTATATTCAGGTTTAATATAAGATGAAAGCCCACCTTTGATGAAGAGTGTAGGCGTATTAGCGAAGACCTCTTGCCAATCCATTAGCTCTGCATAATGTTCAAAAAGTGCGGTTAAATTGAAACGAAAATATTCGCTTGAAGTAGGCTCAAAAGATTTTAACATAAACTGCACCACGCTAGGATCGGCAATTTCGCTTTCTAAAATAGGCTTAGCTTGTTGACGAGTTTGTGGTTGAGCTTTTTTCACTGCAAACAAACCACGAAACACATCATCATGTCCCGCACTGCTATTAGCTACTGGTGCAATATCAATGACAACTAATTTTTCCACGCGCTGTGGTTGAAGTGCGGTCATTTTCATGGCCGTTTTTCCGCCCATTGAATGACCAATTAAGATCACTTTATCTAATTTAAGGTGATCTATAAGTTGCCATACATCATCAGCCATGACATCGTAATTTATTGTTTCTGAATGAAAACTTTGTCCGTGGTTGCGTAAATCTACACGTAAAATGTTATAGTTATCGCTAAATGCACGGGCAATAACCCCAAGATTATTCATATCCCCAAATAAGCCGTGAATAAAAACTAAGGTATGCGAATTAATTGCTTGTTTTGTTTGATGAAATTGATAGTTTAATAATTGGGAAGATGACATATATTTTGCGTGAGAATTTGGTTAGAAATCGTTATAATGGGTGAAAATTTTAGCAAACGGAGAGAAAAAAATGAAGATAATTGAAGTTGATGAAGAATTATATCAATACATTGCTGCACAAACTCAGTCTATTGGAGAAAGTGCTTCTGATATTCTTCGCCGTTTGTTAAATTTACCAGCTCACGCAACAAGCAAGGTTGATTTCTTTGAATCAGACGTATCAGCTGAAAATCCAAAAAGTGCGGTGCATTCTGAGCCAGTTTTAACGGAAAAAACAACCGAAGCAACTCAACCAAAAGTTGAACCTGTTGAGCCGCCAAAAGTAGTGAAAAAACAATCGGATGAAGCAATTAATCATATTGTTGATAAAGTTCGTGCGCTCTTGAATTCTGCTGAATTTAAAGAAGAGCCAAAAGCAGTTGTACGTTTTTTAAGTATATTACGTACACTTTATCGTACCAATCCAGAAAGTTTCGCACAGGCAACAGAAAGCCTACAAGGTCGCACTCGTGTTTATTTTGCTCGTGACGAAGGAACGTTGCTTGTGGCAGGTAATCACACGAAACCAAAACAAATTCCAGATACACCATATTGGGTGATTACCAATACCAATAGTGGTCGTAAGATGCTGATGCTAGAAGGGGCGATGCAATCTATGCATTTGCCAGAATATTTAATTGATGAAGTTCGCCCTTATTTCGTTAGCAACTAATTCGATGCAAAAATTCCCTTGGCAAGCATTTGCCCAAAATTCAGCGTATGCAGATCAGATCGCGTTGCGAAATTCGCAGGGCGATCCTTTTACTTGGGTGGAACTTGCTGAGAAAATTAATCAAGTGGAAGCCTTTCTTTTACAGGAAGGTGTGACGACGCAAAGTGCGGTTGCTTTTTGTGGTAAAAATTCAGAACAGATTTTATTTCTTTATTTAGCCGTTATTCAGCTAGGCGCAAAAATTTTAGGAATCAATCCAGCATTTCCGCAAGAAAAAGCAGCTGAATTGTGCCAAGTATATGGGGTGGATTTTTGTTATCAAACCGAAGATATTCATTATTTAGCAGCTGAAGCATTACCCGAACATAAAGCGAATTTTACAAAAACGGCAACGATGACGCTCACATCGGGTTCGACTGGTTTGCCTAAAGCTGTGGTGCATAATGTTTCTGCTCATTTAGCTAATGCGGAAGGCGTTTGTGCCTTAATGAATTTTGGCAAAGATCAATCATGGCTACTTTCTTTACCGCTTTATCATGTTTCCGGACAAGGTATTGTGTGGCGTTGGCTGTATGCGGGTGCAACTTTAGTACTGCCGAAAGAAGATTTTTATCAATCTATTGGTGAGGTTTCCCATGTTTCTCTCGTGCCAACGCAATTGCAGCGTTGGTTTGATTATTTGACGGAGCATCCTCAACCAGTTCAAACACAAGCTGTGTTATTAGGTGGAACACAAATCCCTGTAAAATTAACCCAAGTATTAAGTGAATTAGGTATTCGAAGCTATTCAGGCTATGGTATGACAGAAATGGCTTCTACCGTATTCGCGAAACAATCAGATGGAAAAGTTGGTGTAGGTCAACCTCTACTTGGCCGAGCGTTCAAGTTAGTGAATGAAGAAGTTTGGCTAAAAGGAGCGGGACTTGCCATGGGATATTGGCGCAATGGGTGTGTTGATCCGCTTACTAATGCTGAAGGTTGGTTCCAAACCAAAGATAAAGGTCAATGGCTCGATAACGAATTAGTCATCCAAGGCCGATTGGATAATATGTTTATTTCCGGTGGTGAAAATATTCAGCCGGAAGAAATTGAAAAGGTGATTGCACAATCAGATTTAGTAAAACAAGTCTTTGTTTTACCTAAACATGATGAGGAATTTGGTCAACGCCCAGTGGCATTGGTGGAATTTCATATGCCGTTTAATGAAAGTGCGGTCGAATCTCTCAACGTTTTTTTACAAGGGCGATTGGAACGATTCAAGCAACCCGTTGCCTACTATGAACTCCCACAGGATTTAATCCAAGGGGCAATTAAGATTTCTCGCAAAGCACTCGCCGATTGGCTGTTGCAACAATAGGAAAGTCGATTTAATGAAAAATATCTCTCGTTTTTTGACCGCACTTGGTCTTTCATTTGTTTTTACACTTGCGCTTTCTCAGCCTGTTTGGGCAGAGAATAATGCTGATTTACCAACTGAAAAAATACTGAAAAGTGAATTGGCAGAAGCACAAAAATTACCGGATGGTGAGGAAAAAACAAGTAAAGTAGCCACTATCCAGGCTTCGCTTGATCTCTTGCAACAAATTCAAACTCAACAAAAAAATAATAACGATTTGCAAGATACGCTTATTAATGCGGATTCTGAAATTCAGAAGAATAATGCTGATCTTCAAAATCTTAAAAAACAGCTAAGCTCACCAAATAACACGGATTATACTTCACAAAGTTTAGCGAATTTGCAGGCACAGCTTGAGAAACTGACCAATCAGCAACAGGATGCACAATCTGCATTAAGTGCCGTAAATACACAGCTTGCAGGGCAGAGTTCTGTGTCTGAACGTGCTCAAACAGCCTTGACAGATAATGTTAAACGTACGCAAGAATTGAATCAGAAATTGGCTGACCCAACAACCAGTTCGCTATTAAAACAGCAAATTCAACTTGAGTTGCAATTGATTGAGCTAAAAAATATCTATAATCAAGTGTTATTAAAAAATAGCGATCAGTTGACGATGCTTTATCAAAGCCGATATGAACTGTTGAATACGCGTGTTCAAGCATTGCAGCAACAAATTGCCGCTATTCAAGAAGTGATTAATCAAAAGAATTTGGCTAAAACACAAAACCAAGTTGAGCAAGCACAACAGCAAAATCAAAGTGTTGAGCAAAAACCATTGATCCAGAAAGAGTTGGATTTGAATTCGCAACTTAGCCAATATTTACTTGAGCAAACAGAGAAAACCAATACATTAACGCAAGATGAACTACGCATGCGAAATGTATTGGATAACTTAACGCAGACGCAACGTACCATTGATGAGCAAATTAGTGCGTTACAAGGCACGTTGGTACTTTCGCGCATTATTCAGCAACAAAAACAAAAATTACCGACTAATTTAAATATTCAAGGGCTTTCAAAACAAATTGCGGATTTACGTGTACAAATCTTTGATATTACACAAAAACGTAATGAACTTTATGATATTGATGCTTACATCAGTAAAATAGAGCAGAATGAAAACAAATCGTTTACACCTGCAGAAAAAACACAATTAACCAATTTGCTCACTGAACGTCGTAAAGTTGCCTCTGATTTGATTAAATCATTGAATAATCAATTGAACTTAGCGATTTCCTTAGAGTTAACCCAACAGCAGATTACTCAAATCAGTGATCAAATTCAGTCTAAACTCGATCAACAAAGTTTCTGGGTAAAAAGTAACAATCCAATTAATTTAGATTGGTTCAAAAAACTGCCAATGTCACTCAAGGCACAATTTGATGGCATTGGAAAGAAAATTGGCTTCCCGACAAATTTTGATAATTTGCCGTATTTACTCACTTATGTCTTTATTTTGTTTGTGATTGGTGGATTGATTTTCAAATTTAAAGAATCGATTAAACAACGCATAGCTGTGATTAATGGCGAAATTAATAGGCTTCGTTCTGACAGCCAATGGCATACGCCACTTGCATTATTTTATACGGCGCTTTTATCGTTATCTGGCACCCTTTGGTTCTTAGCGGCTTGCCAACTTTTAGGCTTTTTCTTGGTGAAAAATCCACAAGAGTTTTGGGAGTGGTCGCTCAGTATGGCGGGCTATTGGTGGTTCTTTAGTTTTATCTTAGCTATTCTTCGTCCGAATGGTATTTTAGTCCGCCATTTCGGTTTTTCTAAAGAGAGCGCGGCTGCTTTGCAAGACGTCACAAAACGTATCATTGTTTCCGTTGTGTTATTACTGAATACGTCAATTTTCAGTAATGTCATGGATACAGGTTTAGCCAATGACGTCCTCGGCGAAATTAATACGATTGTTGCCTTGCTTTTCTGTATTGTGATTATTGCGCCACGTTTTGTTCGCACAGAAAAATCGTTGAATTCAAGCGTAACGGATCAGCGTGATAGAACGCTTTTAAAAATTATGCGCGTTTTATTGCAATTGGTCCCTGTTATTTTAATTGCACTAGTTGCTTTAGGCTATTATTACACCGCCTTAAATTTAATTACGCATATTATTAATACCTACATTGCATGGGTGGTGTGGTCGTTGGTGCGTCATACTATTTATCGTGGTATTACGGTTGCATCAAGACGTTTAGCTTATCGACGTTTACAAGAAAAACGTCAGCAAAAACAACAAGATTCAAGTGATACTTCAGCCTCTGATGATGTGGTCGTGATTACCGAACAAGAAGAGGGATTAGCCTTAAATGAAGTACGGAGCCAGTTACTACGTTTTGCCGATCTCTTTATTTGGACCGCACTTTTTGCCATCTTCTATTATGTCTGGTCAGATTTAGTTACGGTTGTAAGTTATTTGCGTGATATTACCTTGTGGCAACAAACCTCAACGACTGAAGCGGGCGTGGTGACAGAAACGATCTCACTCTTTAACTTGATTGTTGCGTTAATCATTGTTGTGATTACCTATATTTTAGTGCGTAACATTCCAGGTATTTTAGAAGTATTAATCTTCTCTCGAGTGAAACTTTCACCAGGTACGCCTTATACCATTACAAAATTATTAACCTATATCTTGGTTGCAGTTGGTGGCGCATGGGCATTTTCGACGCTTGGGATGTCATGGTCTAAATTACAATGGTTATTTGCCGCCCTTTCCGTTGGTCTCGGTTTTGGTGTGCAGGAAATTTTTGCGAACTTTGTTTCTGGCATCATTTTATTATTTGAGCGTCCAATTCGTGTGGGCGATACCGTGACAATTAATGGTGTTACGGGGACGGTGGCGAAATTCCGTATTCGTGCCATTACGATGATCGATCCGGATCGAAAAGAAGTGATTGTGCCCAATAAATCTTTTGTAACCGGACAAGTAACTAACTGGGCATTATCTAGTACCGTTACTCGTTTAGTGGTGTCTGTTGGCGTGGCGTATGGTTCAGATTTAGAGTTGGTGAGACGCTTATTATTGCAAGCCGCACACGAGCAACCAAGCGTCTTAAAAGATCCGGAACCAAGAGTGCTATTTTTAACCTTTGGTGCAAGCACATTAGATCATGAACTACGTGTTCATGTTGGGCAAGTGTCTGAGCGAAATGATACGCTTGATGCGCTCAACCGTCGCGTGAATGAGCTATTTGCAGAAAATAATATTGATATTGCATTCAATCAATTAGATATCTTTATCAAGAATAAAGATACGGGTGAAGAAATTCCATTTATTGATGTGGCAAAATTAGCCAAAAATCATTAATTAAAGAGAGAGAATATGGCAGGGAATACTATCGGACAACTTTTTCGTGTGACGACCTTTGGGGAGTCACATGGTATTGCATTAGGCTGTATCGTAGATGGCGTACCGCCGAATCTTGAATTATCGGAAGCCGATATTCAACCTGATTTAGATCGTCGTAAACCGGGTACATCACGTTATACCACACCACGTCGTGAAGACGATGAAGTACAGATTTTATCTGGCGTATTTGAAGGTAAAACAACGGGTACCAGCATTGGAATGATCATTAAAAATGGTGATCAACGTTCACAAGATTATGGCGATATCAAAGATCGTTTCCGTCCTGGACATGCGGATTTTACCTATCAACAAAAATACGGTATTCGTGATTATCGCGGTGGTGGTCGCTCTTCTGCACGTGAAACTGCCATGCGTGTTGCCGCAGGTGCGATTGCGAAGAAATATTTACGTGAGCAGTTTGGTATTGAAGTCCGTGGTTTTTTAAGCCAAATTGGCGAAGTGAAGATTGCACCACAGACTGTCGGCAAAATTGATTGGGATAAAGTGAATAGCAATCCATTTTTCTGTCCAGATGAAAGTGCGGTCGAAAAATTTGATGAATTAATCCGTGAATTAAAAAAAGAAGGCGATTCGATTGGCGCTAAACTAACGGTGATTGCAGAGAATGTCCCGGTCGGTTTAGGAGAGCCTGTTTTCGATCGACTTGATGCTGATTTAGCCCATGCTTTAATGGGGATTAATGCTGTTAAAGGTGTAGAGATTGGCGACGGCTTTGCAGTGGTCGAACAGCGAGGCAGTGAACATCGTGATGAAATGACACCAAATGGTTTTGAAAGCAACCATGCTGGCGGTATTTTAGGGGGCATTAGCTCTGGTCAGCCAATTATTGCAACAATTGCATTGAAACCGACGTCTAGTATCACGATTCCGGGACGTTCTATTAATTTAGCGGGAGAACCTGTAGAAGTGGTGACAAAAGGCCGTCATGATCCTTGTGTGGGTATTCGTGCAGTCCCCATTGCGGAGGCAATGGTTGCAATTGTGTTACTCGACCATTTATTGCATTTTAAGGCTCAGTGTAAATAACTCTTTTAAATTAAGTTTCTTGTGCTCTTTTATTGAAGAGAAATCAACTTATTTTAGGAAATCTTATGAATAAATCTTTAGCAAAATTACTTTCAAGTGCGGTTGTTTTAGGGAGTGTTTTTTTCTCGTTACAAACAACAGCCTCACCACAAGACTGGCAACGAATTAAACGCCCAATTCCTGCAACAGATGGTAAAGCGAATCCAATTGGTAGCTATTCGAATGGTTGTATTATTGGTGCTGAACCTTTGCCTTATAAAGGTGAGGGCTATCAAGTCATTCGTATGAATAAAAACCGCTATTATGGTCATCCGGATATGATTGCCTACTTACAGCGTCTTGGACAAAAAGCGAAGTCAGCAGGCTTACCAACGATGTTGGTTGGGGATATTGCTATGCCAGGTGGTGGTCGCTTTTTAACGGGGCATGCAAGCCATCAAATGGGATTGGACGCGGATATTTGGTTGCGCATGGGTACCATGACAGACAGCGAAGCGTTAAATTCTGACGGAAAAGGCTTACTCGTGGTGAACCGTCAAGCACAACGTGTTGATGAAAATGTGTGGAATAACAATCATGCAACCTTAATTAAATTGGCTGCGCAAGATCCCAAAGTGACCCGTATTTTTGTGAACCCAGCGATTAAATTAAAACTTTGTCAAACTGCGGGAGACGATCGTGCTTGGTTACACAAAATTCGTCCATGGTTTGGTCATGATTCACATTTCCACGTGCGCATTGCTTGTCCAAAAGATGCTGCTTATTGTGAAGATCAAGCACCGGTACCAGCAGGCGATGGTTGTGGCGATGAACTTTATTCTTGGTTTGAACCCGCAAAACCAGGTTCAGGCGCTTCTAAACCAAAAGTGACACCACCAGAACCGTTCTTGTGCCAACAAGTGTTGAGTTCGCCAAATAGTAGCGAATGGTTAGAGTAGGAGTTTAATCATGGAATTTGGAATTGATATTTTAGCCATGCTTTTTGCAGCAGCCTTTATTGCTGCATTTATTGATGCGATTGCAGGTGGCGGAGGCTTAATTACAATCCCCGCCTTGTTAATGACCGGTATGCCACCCGCCATGGCATTAGGCACGAATAAATTACAAGCATTCGGCGGTGCGTTGTCGGCAAGTATTTACTTTTTGCGTAAAAGAGCGGTCAATTTATCGGAGTTTTCTTTCATCTTACTGATGATTTTTATCGGCTCGGTGATTGGTACGTTACTCATTCAAAATTTAGATGCGACATTAATTAAAAAAGGGCTTCCATTTCTCATTTTAGCCATTGGCTTATACTTTTTATTGACACCTAAATTGGGTGAAAGTGATCGCAAACAACGAATTTCCTACGCCGTTTTTGCGTTATGTTTTGGCTCATTGCTGGGTTTTTATGACGGTTTTTTTGGACCAGGTGTAGGCTCATTAATGAACTTGGCTTGCGTCACATTGCTTGGATTTAATCTCACCAAAGCAACTGCGCATGCGAAAGTGATGAATTTAACTTCAAATTTTGCGTCATTAATTTTCTTCTTTATTGGTGGGCATGTGATTTGGACTGTCGGTTTAGTGATGATGGCAGGAAGTCTGATTGGTGCGAATTTAGGCGCCAAAATGGTGATGGCAAAAGGCAAACAATTAATTAGACCGATGGTGGTGATTGTGTCATTTATCATGACGATAAAAATGGCGTATGATCAAGGTTGGTTTCATTTTTAACAATTGATTATGACAGATTCTCAGAAAAAATTACGTATTACGGCACGAACGGGCTATGAACCACATTTTTCATGGTCATATTTGCACCCGAAAAATTGGGGCATTTGGCTCGGTATTTTTGTGCTTTTGTTACTCGCTTTTGTGCCATTTCGTTTACGCGATAAAATGGCTGAGAAACTCGCGCGCGCACTGACGAAAAAAATTGGTAAACCACGTATTCGTGCCGAGATTAATTTGAAACTCTGTTTCCCGGATTGGACGGCAGAGCAGCGTGACAAAGTGATTGAAGAGATGTTTGTGACGGTCGCACAAGTAATGCTCGGTATTGGTGAGATAGCCATTCGTTCTAAAAAACATTTACAAAAACGTAGCGAATTCATTGGACTTGAGCATATCAAACAAGCCAAAGCTGAAGGGCATAACATCATTTTGATGGTACCACATGGTTGGGCGATAGATGCCTCTGGCATTATTTTGCATACACACGGCATGCCGATGACGTCAATGTATAACCCGCACCGAAATCCGTTGGTGGACTGGTTGTGGACTTTAGCGCGTCAGCGTTTTGGCGGGAAAATGCATGCACGACAAAATGGTATTAAGCCATTTTTAGCACACATCAAACAAGGTCAAATGGGATACTATCTTCCTGATGAGGATTTTGGTGCCGAGCAAAGTGTCTTTGTGGATTTCTTTGCCACTTATAAAGCCACACTTCCTGGGTTAAACAAAATGGCAAAATTAGCGAAAGCGGTGGTTATCCCAATGTTCCCACGTTATAACGCTAAGAGTGGCAAGTATGAAATGGAAATTCGCCCACCGATGCAATTAAGCGACGATCCTGAGCAATCAGCCCGTGCGATGAACGAAGAAATTGAGTATTTCGTTACGCCAACACCTGAACAATATGTCTGGATTTTACAGCTTCTTCGTACTCGAAAAGACGGGGAAGATATTTACCCAGATTAATTCATTTTATTTACAAAAGTGCGGTCAAAATTCACCGCACTTTTGCATTTTTATATGCTAGAATGCGAGCCTAAAAACAGGATTTTTTCTTACTCTTTTTTGAGCAATTATTTATGAACAAACAACTTGAATTAATCAAATCTTCTATCAAATCTATCCCAAATCATCCAAAAGAAGGCATCATTTTCCGTGATATCACGAGCTTACTTGAAGTGCCTGCGGCTTTTAAAGCTACAATCGATTTGATCGTTGAAAAGTATAAAGATCAAGGACTCACAAAAGTAATTGGTACTGAGTCTCGTGGATTTATTTTTGGTGCGCCAGTTGCATTAGCATTAGGTTTGCCATTTATTCCCGTTCGTAAACCAGGCAAATTACCTCGTGAAGTGATTGCACAGTCTTATCAGTTAGAATACGGTCAAGACACCCTTGAATTGCACACAGATGCCATTTCTCAAGGTGATAACGTGTTAATCATTGATGACTTGTTAGCAACGGGCGGTACAGTTGAAGCTACTGTGAAATTAGTTCAACGTTTAGGTGGTGAAGTGAAACATGCTGCCTTTGTAATTAATTTGCCAGAATTAGGTGGTGAAAAACGCTTACGTGATTTAGGCATTGATTGCTACACATTAGTGAATTTTGAAGGCCATTAATTTTTAAAGAGATGCGATGAGCTACCAAGTTTTAGCCAGAAAATGGCGACCAAAAAACTTTTCTGAAGTAGTGGGGCAAAGCCATGTGCTCACTGCTTTGGAAAACGGTTTAAAAGAAAACCGTTTACATCATGCTTATTTATTTTCCGGCACTCGTGGCGTAGGTAAAACCTCCATTGCTCGTTTATTTGCGAAAGGCTTGAATTGTGTAAACGGTATTACTGCCGATCCTTGTGGTGAATGTGAAAACTGCAAAGCGATCGAAGCTGGCAACTTTATTGATTTAATTGAAATCGATGCGGCTTCTCGTACCAAAGTAGAAGATACTCGCGAGCTGTTAGACAATGTGCAATATAAGCCGGTAGTAGGGCGTTATAAAGTCTATCTTATCGATGAAGTCCATATGCTTTCTCGCCATTCTTTCAATGCGTTGTTAAAAACCTTGGAAGAACCACCTGAATATGTGAAATTCTTATTGGCTACAACGGATCCACAAAAATTACCGATTACGATTTTATCCCGTTGTATGCAATTTCATCTTAAAGCATTAGATGAACCGCAAATTTCGGCGCATCTTAATCGGGTGCTTACTGCCGAAAATATTCCTTTTGATGCGCCTGCACTAGATAAATTAGCCAAAGCGGCACAGGGTAGTATTCGTGATAGCTTAAGTTTAACGGATCAAGCGATAGCCATGGGAAATGGTAAAGTTTCCACTGATATGGTGAATACCATGCTTGGGCTGTTAGATGAAGATCAGCCGATTGAAATCATTTACGCCTTACATCAAGGTAACGGTGAGCGTTTAATGAAAACAATCCAAACGGTGGCTGAAAAAGCGGGCGACTGGGATGAATTATTGGCTGAAACGGCTGAGAAATTACATCAAATTGCCTTAATGCAGTTGCTTGCTAAAAGTGCTACAGATGAAAACGATCATCTCGGTTTTCTGGCTAAACATATTTCGCCGGAAGATGTACAATTTTTCTATCAAGTAATTGTATCAGGTCGAAAAGAATTGACTTCAGCACCAAATCGTCGAATTGGTGCAGAAATGACATTATTGAGGGCGTTGGCATTCCACCCAAAGTTCCTTACGGCAGCACAAACGCCTAAACAAGGCGGGCTATCGCCTGAACAAAATACACAGAAAAGTGCGGTTGAAAATCAACCTGTTTCTGGTTATGTGGATATGCCGGTGCTGTCGCAAAACATCAAAGCAAATTATTCTGCACAAGCGCAAAAGCCGATGGCTCAATCGCCGATTGTGCATTCTTCACCTTCTCAACCTGTTTCCACTCAAACTACATCTTCATTGAATTTAGCTAGCCTTGCCGCGCTAGAGGCATTGAATCAATTAACGCAAATTGAGCAATCAGAACGCCAACATCACCATGATGAACAGCAAGCCGCGGTGGAAGAAACCTTGCATCATCTTCAAGAGTTAGATGAGCAAAAAAACTCTCTAAAAATGACCGCACTTCCTGTGCGAGAGATGACACCACCGAAAGCTACGCAAACGAAAGCAGTGGCACCAAATCCAATGACTCAGCAAGCTGACGAGTTAAAGCAAGGTATTGAAACGGTGGAAAATACCATTGATGATAATGTTGAAATGGACGCAGAAGAGCAGGAAATTCTGGATGCGGAAACCTACCGTTGGGAGTGGAGTAATCCGGATTTAGCCAAAGTAGATAGTGGTGTGCGTCCTTCTGATATTAAACAGGCAATGTTGAAAGATGTGACACCAGAATTGCGTGAGAAAATTATTCAAATTACGCAAAAACAAGATCCTTGGACGGATATTGTCGAACGTTCTGGTGTGATTGGCTTTTCAAAAGAGTTAGCATTAAATTGCTTCATTAAGTCGCAAACAGAAGATGAAATTCAACTCGGGCTTCATTCTGAAAAAGCGCATTTAAAACAAGATCGAAATATTAAAAATTTAGTGGAACATCTTGAACGTTTATATGAAAAACCAGTCAAATTGTCGATTTTTGTTGAAGATTCCGATGTTTTAACCCCGATGGATTACCGTAAAAAAGTTTATCAAGAGTTGCGTGAACAGGCGCGTATGGATTTGCAGCAAGATAAAAAACTGCTTTTATTACAAAAAGAGTTTGATGCGAAGTTGGATGTCGAAAGCATTCGACCAGTCTAAAACTCATTTCTCTAAATTTTAACTTTATAAAGGAAAGAATATGGCGTTTAGCTCTCTTTTTACCCTTATTGATGACATTGCATCGATTCTTGATGATGTCGCCTTGATGACCAAAATGGCAGCCAAGAAGACCGTTGGCGTGGTAGGTGATGACTTAGCGTTAAATGCTAACCAGGTAACGGGTGCATCTTCCGATCGTGAATTACCCATTGTTTGGGCAGTCACCAAAGGATCGTTAGTCAATAAAGTCATTTTAATTCCAATTGCTTTACTGCTTTCTGCGTTTTTACCTTGGTTGATTGTGCCACTTCTGATGATTGGTGGGGCGTATTTGTGTTTTGAAGGCGTGGAGAAAATTTTACATAAATTTATTGCTCATGAAGAGCATGAAGAAAAAACAACCTTTAATGAAGCCGCTAAAATTAAAGGGGCAATTCGTACCGATTTTATTCTTTCCGCTGAAATTATCATTATTGCATTAGGTGAATTAACTGAAGCGAGCTTGCTGACACGTATCATTTCCCTTTCGGTAGTGGGTATCGGGATTACTATTTTTGTTTATGGCTTAGTAGCATTAATTGTTAGAGCGGATGATTTCGGTTTATACCTTATCAAAAAAGGTGGCGTAGCGAAGTCAATCGGGAATGCAATTTTAGTGATTATGCCTAAATTTATGCGTTCACTTAGTTTTATCGGTACGCTTGCGATGTTCTTAGTTGGTGGTGGTATTTTTGTCCATAATGTCGACTTCATTCATCATTTGCTCGCTGATTATCAATTAGCGGATGGCTTATTAGGTAATGTAGCGACGTTAGTCGTGGGTGTGATTGTTGGCGCGATTGCTTGTGCGATTGTATTACCCGCGATGAAATTATTCGGTAAACACTAAAAACGAGATAAAAAATAACCGCACTTTGATGCTTTCAAGGTGCGGTTTTTTTATGGATGGAATAGACTATTTACGAGAAGTGTAATCGCCGACACAAACCCATTTATAGCTGGTTAAGGCTTCTAATCCCATTGGGCCACGAGCATGAAGTTTTTGGGTACTTACCGCCACTTCTGCACCTAAACCAAATTGTCCGCCATCGGTAAATCGAGTACTTGCATTCACATACACGGCTGCTGCATCTACTTGATTGATAAATTGTGTGGCTAGTCGTTGATTTGCCGTCAAGATACTTTCTGAATGTTGTGTACCATATTCACGAATGTGAGCAATCGCCGCATCCATATCTTCAACCACCACAACATTGAGATCCAATGAGCCCCATTCTTGGCGTAGTGCTTGTTCAGTCACTTCTTGCACATCGACATTTGCAGCTTGAAGAATCGAAAGTGCGGTCGATTTTGCATGGAATTTCACTTTTTTCTCGGCTAAATATTTTGCAAGTTTAGGTAGGAAAGTATCAGCAATCGAGCGCTGAACTAAAAGCGTTTCCAGCGTATTACATGTGCTTGGGCGTTGGCATTTTGCATTGGCAATCACCGCAAGGGCTTTTTCTTGGTCAGCACTTTCTTCTACAAAAAGATGGCAAACCCCCACACCACCAACAATCACAGGAATGGTAGAATGTTGTTTACAAAGCTCATGTAAGCCTGCGCCGCCACGAGGAATAATCATATCCACATAGCGATCCAATTTAAGCAGTTGCATCACAAGTTCACGATTTGGATCCGTAATAGCTTGTACTGCATGGCGTGGTAATCCCGCTTGTTCAAGGGCATTTTGTACCACCTCCACTAAAATTTGGTTGGAATGTTGGGTTTCTTTTCCACCACGCAAAATCACGGCATTACCGGTTTTTAAGCAAAGGCTTGCTACATCAATGGTTACATTTGGACGCGCCTCGTAAATGGTACCAATCACGCCAAGGGGAGTACGGACTCGCTCGATCTTTAATCCACTATCTAAGGTGCCGCCATCAATGATTTTCCCCACAGGATCCGCGAGAGAAATTACATGGCGTACATCATTCGCAATGCCTTTTAGGCGATCTTCGGTTAATAATAGGCGGTCAATTAAGGCTTCAGATAAACCATTTTGTTTCGCTATTTCAATATCTTTTTGGTTTGCAGCTAGAATACGATCCTCTTGCTGTTCTAATTGATCTGCAATAATACTGAGCGCATGATTTTTTTCAGTGGCGTTTAACTGCGCTAAAATAAAGGCTGCATCTTTAGCCTGTTTGCCCATTTGTACTAACATAATTATTCCTTTTAATTATTTCGTTTTCTTCGGTAATTTATCATTTGTTTCATCTTCTTGCTCTTGGAAATCGAAAACGGGTAGTCCCCAGCCGAATCGAACAGCAAGTAAACGCAGTGCAAAACCGCTGAATAAAGTCAGTAAAATCGTAAATGTATGATCTAATTGAATGTGTTGTAATGCCATATACATCACAGCAGAGAAGAATGATACGCTGGCGTAAAGTTCTTTTTGGAATACAAGAGGAATACGGTTACAAAGTAAATCACGCAACACACCACCAAATGCCCCCGTTACGGTTGCCGCAATGGATGTAACGGTAAAGCCATAGCCCATATCAATCGCAATTTGCGCACCGATAATGGAATACACGATTAACCCTAAGGCATCCAATACCAAGAAAATGGTGCGGAAGTAGCGCATAAAATGTTTGATGAAAGGTGCGATAAAAACGGTTAATACAGCCGCACCAGCTACCATGATGAAATATTCAGGATGTTTAACCCAGCCGACAGGATAGTGCCCTAATAATACATCGCGTACTGTACCACCGCCAATCGCCGTGACACAGGCGATAATAATTACCCCGAAAATATCCATTTTTTCTCGTCCAGCGGCTAATGCGCCGGTAATTCCTTCGGCGGTAATTCCAATAATATAAAGTACGCTTAATAGCATTTTTTTGTGGTTCCTAAAGTGCGGTTATCATTTTGCTTATTTTAAAAGGGAATGAGGCAAAATGCACGAAAGCCATTAAAAAAAGCCGTAAATTTTGGCATAATGACGTCTTCTTTTTCTAATCGAGAATTTTATGTCAGAAGAACAATCCAAACCCTTAGCCGCATTTCTTGCGATATTGCCAATTGGGTTGCTATTAATGGTCGATTTTTTTATAGAATCTTTGCAACTTGCTGAAAAATTGATTCCTCATTTAGCCTTTGGTGTGCTGATTGCCCAATTGCTTTGTTTAGTTGCCTTTATTAAAGGAGAAATTTGTCCAGGGCAGCGCGGACGTTTAATTAAAGCAAATGTTTGTTTTGCGCTTTATTGGTTCGTTTGGCTAGGGATGAGCTTGGCCTCGCCACATCATTACGTGATGACTGATATTGTCAGCTTATGCGGGTTATCTGCCGTATATGCAGTGTGGAAACAACCTAAAGATGAAGTCGCTCGCCGTGGTTTTCTCTTAATGGCATCTTTGGTGAGTGGATTTGGTGTCATTGCCTATTTGATGATTTTCTTTGGCAATCCAACACCGAATTTCGTGCAATATAACCCACTGGCACAAGCTTTAATGGGCGTATTGTTAGCGAATTTATGTTTGTCTGTTTCTCGTAATCGTCTGCAAGGTTTCATTGCATTACTGCCATTATTGATGATTTTACTGCTTGCACTTAATGCGTTGGCAGTACTGATTTTTATTCTTTATCAAGGCACAAGTGCAGTCGTTTTTTCGATCGTTTTCGCATACTGCATTTATTTTCTGCTTCACTTAGTGATAGCGGGTGTATTGCTCTTACACAGTGTAAATAAATGGAAACTCAGCTATAACAGCCTACTCATTTTATTCTTTATGGCTAGTAGCTTGCCAGTCTGGGCGATGTTTATTTAATGGATAAAGTAAAATCTTACGCCGCCCTGATGTTAGTCGTGGGCTGCGTGCTATTCGGTTTAGGAAGCCTAATTGTTAAGTTTGTACCAGTGGGTGGTTATGCCATTGCGTTCTGGCGCTTACTCATTGCTTCTTTTATTTTCTGGTTTTTGATGAAATTAAAAAGACAGCGTTTTCCGAAAAGCCGTAAAGCGATGATGTATGCGATATTAGCCGGGATCTTTTTAGCTTTTGATTTATCTTTTTGGCATGAAAGTGTATATGCGGTAGGGCCGGGTATTTCAACGTTGCTGAATAGCTTGCAGATTTTCTTTTTGGCAGCAATTGGCTATTTTTTCTTTGGTGAACGCCAAAGTAAGTTACAAATATTAAGCCTTATTTTAGCGATTGCCGGTGTTGTCTTAATCTCAGGGGAAGAATTACAGCATAATTTTGACGGTATGTACGGCATTATCATTGGGCTCATTTCTGCTGGCTTGCTTGCAGCTTCAATGGTTATGATTAAAAAAGTGCACGAAGAAGAACCCACAACTTTATTTTCGTTAATGTTTATTCTGAGCTTAAGTGGTGCTTTCGTCTTAATTATTCCTTCGCTAATTTTTAATCCTGATAATCTTTATCCGACCACCTTCACCGATTTGGGATTGGTCTTCATTTATGGTGCGGTAATGCAATGTGTCGCCTGGGGCATGATTGCTTATACAATCCCTTATTTATCTTTAGGCTTAACCGGTTTATTACTTCTTTCTGAACCGGTGGTGGCGCTCGTGATTGATTATTTTGGCTTGGATAAGCCCATCAATCATTGGCAATGGGCGGGGGCAGTGCTGACATTAGTCGCGATTTATCTGGGCTCTCAAAAAAGCAAAAACGCTTAAAACAAAAAAGTGCGGTAAATTTCACCGCACTTTGTCTTTACATTAAACCGATTACTCAGCTGCTTTCTTTTTCAAGTATTGATAGAGCTCGTCTTTAATCCGTAATTTTTCTTTTTTCAAGTTCTCAATTTCCGTATGAGTTGCGAGTTCTATGTTATCGATCTTATTTTTGATCTCTTGGTCTAATGCATTGTGTTTTTCAAACAAGCGATCGAAATAAGCATCTTTGTTTTTAAGCTTAGTGATTAAATCGCGAAATTCAGGAAACATAGGTTACTCCTCTTGGTTAACGTTCATTTTCATTATAGAACTTTTTTTTGCTGTTTCTAGTGTCTCATTCTCAGAATTTGACAGAGATCACAAAATTAAATCATGGCTAAGTGCGGTCATAAAATTTGATGTTTTTGAAAGAGTTAATAAAAGAAAAATCAGGCTTTTAACTGGTTTATTTGGCGAAAGCGCGCTAGAATAAAGGTATCTGTTTCATAATGAAAAATAGGGAATTCCAATGATCGATCCAAATTTACTCCGTAATAATCTGGCTGAAGTAGCAGAAAAATTAAAAGTAAAACGTAACTTTATTCTTGATACGGAAAAACTTACCGCATTAGAAGAACAACGCAAAGATTTACAAGTAAAAACTGAAACATTACAAGCAGAACGTAACGCGCGTTCCAAAGCCATTGGTGCGGCAAAAGCACGTGGTGAAGACATTGCACCATTATTGGCAGAAGTGGATGACATGGGCGAACAGCTTAACGAAGCGAAAACTCAACTTGATGCCGTGTTAGCAGAAATCAATCAAATCGCGTTAAGCATTCCAAACATCCCGGCAGATGAAGTGCCATTAGGTAAAGATGACACTGAAAATAAAGAAATTTTACGTTGGGGTACGCCGCGTACATTTGATTTTGAGATCAAAGATCACGTGTCATTAGGTGAAGATGCCAATGGCTTAGATTTTGCTGCTGGGGCTAAATTAGCGGGTGCGCGCTTTGCGGTAATGAAAGGTCAAATTGCTAAAATGCACCGTGCATTAGCGCAATTCATGTTAGATCTTCATACTGAACAACATGGCTATTTAGAAGCTTATGTACCTTATTTAGTTAACCATGCGACCCTTTATGGTACAGGTCAATTACCAAAATTTGGTGAAGATTTATTCCATACTTTAGCGTTAGAAGGCGAACAACCTTACGCATTAATCCCGACAGCAGAAGTGCCGGTAACTAACCTTGTCCGTGATGTAATTGTTGATGAAGCAGATTTGCCAATCAAAATGACCGCACATACACCATGTTTCCGTTCTGAAGCGGGATCTTATGGTCGTGATACCCGTGGTTTAATTCGTATGCACCAATTCGATAAAGTGGAAATGGTACAAATTGTAGATCCAGATAAATCTATGGAAGCGCTTGAAGAATTAACAAGTCATGCAGAAAAAGTATTACAACTTTTAAATTTACCATATCGTAAAGTATTACTTTGTACTGGTGATATGGGATTTGGTTCTTGCAAAACTTACGACTTAGAAGTGTGGGTACCTGCACAAGATACTTATCGTGAGATTTCTTCTTGCTCTAACATGTGGGATTTCCAAGCTCGTCGTATGCAAGCTCGTTGCAAAGCGAAAGGGGATAAGAAAACTCGCTTAGTGCATACATTGAATGGCTCTGGTTTGGCAGTAGGTCGTACCTTAGTAGCCGTGCTTGAGAATTATCAAAATGCAGACGGCTCAATTACTGTGCCAGAAGTATTACGTCCTTACATGGGCGGATTAGAAGTGATCTGCAAATAATTAACAATATATTAATTCAATTTAGGGCTAATGTTTATTAGCCCTTTCTTTCATTTAGAGCAATGAGATTTTTATTCTAGTCTTTGAGATAAATCCACATCAATATTCGCGCATTTATGGATAATCTTATAAGGTACCAATTTTAGGAGAATAATAATGACTGATAAACGACCTTTTCCTTTGCCAACTGGGTATTTCGCGATTCCATTAGGCTTGGGTGCCTTGTCTTTAGCCTGGCTGCATATGGGCGATACGCTCTCTTTTTCTCGGAATGTGAGTGATATTATTGGATTAATTTCTGTTTCAGTATGGGCACTTTTCGTCTTGCTTTATATTTATAAAATGATTTATTTCTCTCAAGAAGTACGAGATGAATATTGTTGTCCGATACGTTTTTCTTTTCTCGCCTTAATAGCGATTACAACCATGTTGAGCGGGGATATTCTGTATCGTTGGTTTCCTCTCATTGGTGAGGGATTAATTTGGATCGGGACAATTGGGCAATTATTATTTGCTTCTGTACGTATTAGTGCATTATGGAAAGATGGCACACTTGAGCAGAAATCGACACTCCCACCATTTTATTTGCCCTCTGTCGCGACTAATTTCACCAGTGCCTCATCATTAGCCTTATTAGGCTATCAAGATTTAGGCTATTTGTTCTTAGGGGCGGGGATGATTGCTTGGATTATTTATGAACCGGCATTATTACAGCGTTTACGTGTGTTGCAGATTGAACCACAATTTCGTCCAACTATGGGGATCATTTTAGCACCGGCATTCGTAGGATCGTCGGCTTACTTATCGCTTAATGGGGGAGAGATAGATCTTTTCGTTAAGCTCTTATGGGGATACGGCTTTTTACAAATGTTCTTTTTAATTCGTCTTTTCCCTTGGATTAGTGAAAAAGGGCTGAATATTGGTTTCTGGGCTTTTTCATTCGGATTAGCTTCTTTAGCGAATGGAGCCGTTTCTTTTGTTCATCATAACGTACTTAGTGGCTTGGCAAACAGCGCGTTTATCTTTGCTAATTTGATGATTGGTGCGTTAGTACTGATGACGCTAGGAAAGCTCTTAAAAGGACAATTTTGGTTAAAGTAGTTTAAACAAAAAGTGCGGTTAAAAATGACCGCACTTTTTTTATGAATTTTTTAATCACAACTTATCATTTACAAAAAAACTAGACATGCCGTTTTGCTGTTGATGTAAACGCAATTTTATCTGGTCGATAACTAATACTCCCATATTGAAACGGTCGCCCATCAGCCAAATAAGTGGTACTTGTCACATTCACAACCATGTCATACTCACCAAGATCGATCGCATTTTTTTCTTCTTCGTTTGCATAGCGAAAGATAATTTTTCGTTGTGAGTGGCTAATTTTTAATTTTAATTCGTTTTCCAGGTAGTGATAAATAGAGTGTTCCGCGATTTCTCGACTAATAAACGGCACGATGCGGCGATCAAAATAAGACACTTCATGCTCAACCGCTTCACCATCAATTTCACGGAGACGAGCAATACGGTAGAAATCGATCTGATCATCGACATTAAAAATATGCATCAGTTCTTCTTCACCTTGCACAATATACAAGCTGGTTAATGTGGTTTTTACTTGGTGTGTTGAGGCACTATTTAATTCGCTAACGGTTTTAATTTCAGAAAGCATTTGTGGTTTAGATAAATCATGTTCTAAAACAATCGAATTTCGCCCTTGTTGCTTTTGAATATAGCCATCAATTTCAAGTAAGGAAAGCGCTTTTCGAATAGTATCCTTGGAAAAACCATAGCTTTGCATGAGTTCATTTTCACTCGGGAGTTCTTGCAATGGCGCTAAATTACCATTGTTAATTTGGGTCTTTATCTCGTTATAGACCTGCTTGTACTTGCTCATTTTTAATCCTTTTATCGACCGTTCATTCCGTAGGTGTTGCCATAGCATATCATAAAATCATAAATGTTATACGTATAAAATGTGATATTAGTCATATTTTTACGAAAATGTTTTAAACTTTTACGTATAAGTTGTTGCATAAAAATACGCTTAGGTTAGAATGTGCCAAAATATAACTTCCTAGAGGAAATATTATGCTTACTCGTTCAAGTGGTGTTCTTATGCACATTACCTCGCTACCAAATGCATTTGGGATTGGTAGCTTTGGGCAATCGGCTTATGATTTTGTCGATTTTTTAGTTGAAACTAAACAAACTTATTGGCAAATTCTTCCACTTACCACCACCAGCTATGGTGATTCTCCTTATCAATCTTTCTCTGCAATCGCAGGCAATACTCACTTTATTGATTTTGATTTATTAACCCAAATGGGGTTATTGAAAGAGGCAGATTATGCATCAGTCAATTTTGGTGAAGATCCAACTAATGTGGATTATGAACGCGTCTTCTATGCGCGCCGTCCGATTTTAGAAACAGCCGTGAAAAATTTTTTAGCGAATCAAGCATTCCAAGCGGATTTCCAAAATTTTGAAAAAAACAACCGCTTGTGGTTAGACGATTTTGCTGAATTTATGGCAATTAAAGAACATTTCGGTAATCAAGCATTACAAAAATGGGATGATAAAAAAGCTGTGGCTCGTGATCCAAGTGCATTGGAAAAATATCGCAGCATGTTGGCGGAGCAAATTCAGTACTTTAAAGTAACGCAATATTTCTTCTTCAAACAATGGACTGAATTAAAAAATTACGCAAATCAAAAAGGCATTCAGATTATCGGTGATATGCCGATTTACGTAGCCGCAGATAGCGTAGAGGTTTGGACAAAACCAGAACTCTTCCAATTAGATGAAGAACGCAATCCACTTTTTGTTGCGGGGGTTCCAGCGGATCAATTCAGTGCAACAGGACAGCTTTGGGGCAATCCGCTTTACGCTTGGGAAGAGCATAAAAAACAAGGCTATGCTTGGTGGATTCACCGCATTGAAGAAAGCTTCAAGATTTATGATGTACTTCGCATTGACCATTTCAAAGGTTTCTCTGATTATTGGCAAGTGGACGGAAAAGCAGAGGTTGCTAAAGATGGTAGCTGGCAGCCAGGCCCAGGTTATGACTTATTTAAAGCCGTTAAAGAGCAATTAGGTGATTTACCGATTATTGCCGAAGATTTAGGTAATATTGATGATAAAGCCAGAAAACTGCTTGCAGATTGTAATTACCCAGGCATGAAGATTCTGCAATTTGGCTTTGAGGATGTTAGTGGAAAAAGCTTAGATAGCCCGCACTATTGTATTCCGCACTCCATTGTTTATACCGGCACACATGATAATGATGTGACGAATGGTTGGTATAGCGGCCTTACCGATCAACAGCAACAATATATTAATGATTATACGCATCGTAGTGAGGATGAATCGATTTGTCAGGCGATGATTCGTCAGCTCTTTGCAACAGTCAGCAATACGGCGATTGCCACAATGCAAGATGTTTTAGATTTGCCAGCCAGTTCAAGAATGAATGTTCCCTCAACAATTGGTGGAAACTGGCAATGGAGAATGCAGCAATCAGATTTAACGCAAGATAAAAAAGACTTTTTAGCAAAAATGACCACGTTATATCAACGTGCGAATCAGGAAAAACATAATAATGAAATTTAGTACATTTGTAAAAAACGAAACCAATAAATCACTTGAACAATTAAGCGATAAAGAAACTTATATTCAATTATTAAATTACGTAAAAACACTTTCTGCAGATAAACCTAAAAATACAGGTAAACGTAAGGTTTACTATATCTCAGCTGAGTTTTTAATCGGTAAATTGCTTTCCAATAACCTGATTAACCTTGGTGTGTATCAAGATATCAAAGCAGAATTAGAAAGTGCGGGTAAATCATTAAGCCATATTGAAGATATTGAGCCAGAACCGTCTTTAGGTAATGGTGGCTTAGGGCGTTTGGCTTCTTGCTTTATTGATTCCATGTCTACGCTTGGCTTAAATGCTGAAGGGGTAGGTTTAAATTATCATTATGGTTTGTTCAAACAGGTCTTTAAAAAGAATGAACAACATGCCGAGCCTAATGATTGGATTGAGGATAACTCTTGGTTAATTCCAACGAATATTAGCTATGAGGTGCCATTTAAGAAATTTACGTTAACCTCTAAACTAGATCGTATTGATATTCTAGGTTATAAGAAAGACACGAAAAACTATCTCAATTTATTTGATATTCAATCAGTGAATCCTAAACTGATTAAAAAAGGTATTGAGTTTGATAAAACTGCGATTGAAGAAAATCTAACATTGTTCCTTTATCCAGATGATTCAGATAAAAATGGGGAATTACTGCGTATTTATCAACAATACTTTATGGTATCAAATGCTGCACAATTATTAATTGATGAAGCGATTGCACGTGGCA
This sequence comes from uncultured Haemophilus sp., assembly GCA_905205995.1. GTDB lineage: Bacteria > Pseudomonadota > Gammaproteobacteria > Enterobacterales > Pasteurellaceae > Haemophilus_D. The sequence goes on from CAJLFU010000002.1 coordinate 30,467, forward strand.
GTAATTTACATGATTTAGCCGATTATGCGTATGTTCAGATCAATGATACTCACCCTTCAATGGTGATTCCTGAATTAATTCGCTTATTAACAGAAAAACATAAAATTAAGTTTGCAGAAGCCGTTGAAATCGTACGTAATATGGTGGGCTATACAAACCATACAATTTTGGCTGAAGCATTAGAAAAATGGCCACTCGATTATTTAGATGAAGTAGTGCCGCATTTAGTGGTGATCATTAAGAAATTAGATAAATTAGTGCGTGCAGAATATAAAGATCCTGCCGTACAAATTATTGATAAACAAAAACGTGTGCATATGGCGCACATGGACATCCACTTTTCAAATTCTGTGAATGGTGTGGCGGCATTACATACGGAGATTTTGAAAAATTCAGAGCTTAAAGCGTTCTATGCGTTATATCCTGAAAAATTCAATAATAAGACAAACGGCATTACCTTCCGCCGTTGGTTAGAGTTTTCTAACCAACCATTAGCGGCTTACATTAAAGAATTGATTGGTGATGAGTATTTGCATGATGCAACCAAATTAGAAAAATTGTTAGCCTTTAAAGATGATAAAAAGGTTCATCAACAATTAGCGAAAATTAAGTTTGAAAACAAATTGGCATTAAAAGCATACCTTAAAGAAAATAAAGGTATTGATTTAGATGAAAATTCAATCATTGATACGCAAATTAAGCGTTTCCATGAATATAAACGCCAACAAATGAATGCGCTTTACGTGATTCATAAATACTTGGAAATTAAAGCAGGGAAATTACCAAAACGTAAAATTACCGTAATCTTCGGTGGAAAAGCGGCACCCGCTTATGTGATTGCTCAGGATATTATTCATTTAATTCTTTGCTTATCTGAGTTAATCAATAATGATCCTAAAGTGAACAAGTATTTAAACGTGCATTTAGTGGAAAACTATAATGTGAGTGTGGCGGAAAAACTGATTCCTGCAACCGATATTTCAGAACAAATTTCACTTGCCTCTAAAGAAGCTTCTGGTACAGGGAATATGAAATTTATGCTGAATGGCGCATTAACGTTAGGCACAATGGATGGCGCTAATGTTGAAATTGCAGAATTAGCTGGTGCTGAAAATATCTATACATTCGGTAAAGATTCAGAAAGCATTATTAAACTTTATGAAACAGCGGGTTATGTTTCAAAAGAGTATTATGAAAACGACAAAGAGATTAAAAGAGCGGTCGATTTTATTCTGAATCCTGCCGTGGTGAAATTAGGGAATAAAACACGTTTAGAACGTCTTTATAACGAGTTATTAAATAAAGACTGGTTTATGACGTTAATTGACTTTAATGCTTATGTCGAAGCGAAAGAACAAATCTTAGCTGATTATGAAGATCAAGATAGTTGGAATGAGAAAGTCGTTTACAATATCGCAAAAGCGGGCTTCTTCTCATCTGACCGCACTATTGCTCAATATAATGCAGACATTTGGCATTGTGAGGGCTAAGGGGAAGCAATGAAACTACTTACCCTGAATGTACACGCTTGGTTAGAAGCTAACCAAGCGGAAAAAATAGAGATTCTTGCTGACGCTATTGTGGAAAAGGGTTATGACATCATTGCCTTACAAGAGGTTAATCAATTGATGTCGGCTCCTGCTATTTCACCAACGTTAAAGCAAGATAACTATGGCGTCATTCTGTTGAATAAAATCAATCAACGCGTTGTACAAAAATATTCGCTTTTTTGGAGTAATTCGCATATTGGTTACGATAAATATGATGAAGGCATTGCATTTTTAACACGTTTGCCTGTTTATGATGTTGATGCATTCTATTGTAGCCAGCACCAATGCCTTGACTCGATTCTTTCACGTAAAATCATTGGCTTGACGGTAGAATATCAAGGTCAGTTAATTGAATGTTATTCTTGCCATATCAATTTGCCAAATTGTGATGGTGAAAACCAACTCGATAATGTTCGTTATATTGTAGAGCGGAGCCAAAGTGCGAATCTGAAAATCTTGATGGGCGATTTCAATACCGATGCAATAAGCGATCAACAAGCTTACCAACAAATTAAATCCTTAGGCTTATTCGATACCTTTGAAATGGCAGAGCAGAAGGATAGCGGCATCACTGTAGAGAAAGCGATTGACGGCTGGAAAGGCCATAGTCAAGAAAAACGATTAGATTATATTTTTTTAAACCAAGCAAAAAGGGTTTTATCCAGTCAGGTTATTTTTAATGGAAAAAATAAACCGATTGTTTCCGACCATTTTGGCGTAGAAGTAGATCTCATCTTGTAGGAGGATTGATATGAAAAAACTACTCAGTTTTGAGTTTTGGCAAAAATTCGGTAAATGCCTAATGGTTGTGATTGCCGTGATGCCAGCCGCGGGTTTAATGGTGAGTATTGGTAACTCACTGCCTTTGATTAGCGATGCGGAATGGCTAGCGCTTGTCGGAAATATAATCGCCCAAATTGGTTGGGGGATTATTGGTAACCTTCATCTATTATTTGCTTTAGCAATTGGTGGTAGCTGGGCAAATGAACGTGCAGGTGGCGCATTTGCAGCTGGCCTGGCTTTCATTTTAATTAACTTAATCACCGGTAACTTTTTCGGTGTGAAACTTGAAATGCTAGCGGATCCAAATGCACATGTAAGTACTGTATTGGCAGGTGAAATTCCTGTGGCGAATTACTTTGTGAATGTGCTTGGGCAACCTGCGTTAAATATGGGCGTATTCGTTGGTATTATCGCGGGTTTTGTGGGGGCAACAACCTTCAATCGTTACTACAATTTCCGTAAATTACCTGAAGTACTCACTTTCTTTAATGGTAAACGTTTTGTTCCTTTCGTTGTCATTTATCGTTCTGTATTAGTGGCGATCTTCCTATCACTATTCTGGCCTTTAGTTCAAACAGGAATTAATCATTTTGGCCAATGGATTGCTAACTCACAAAACTCTGCGCCAATTTTAGCACCATTTATTTATGGTACCTTAGAGCGTCTATTGCTTCCATTTGGTTTACACCACATGTTGACCATCCCAATGAACTACACTTCATTAGGCGGTACTTATGAGTTTTTAACCGGTGCACAACAAGGTAAACAAGTATTTGGCCAAGATCCACTTTGGCTTGCTTGGGTGACTGACTTAATCAACCTTAAAGATGCGGGTAACTTAACCCAATATAATGATCTTCTTTCAACAGTGACACCTGCTCGATTCAAAGTAGGACAAATGATTGGTTCAACCGGTATCTTAATGGGCTTGACCCTCGCCATGTATATCAACGTAGATGAAGACAAGAAAAAACTCTATAAAGGTATTTTCCTTTCTTCTGCACTTGCGGTGTTCTTAACCGGTGTGACAGAGCCAATCGAATACATGTTTATGTTTGTCGCATTACCACTTTATATTGTTTATGCTTTAGTACAAGGTTCTGCTTTCGCCATGGCAGATATTGTGGACTTACGTGTGCATTCATTCGGTAACATTGAGTTCTTAACGCGTACACCAATGGCAATTAAAGCCGGCATTGGTATGGATGTGATCAACTTTATTTGGGTATCGATCCTATTTGCTGTTGCCATGTTCTTTATCGCGAACTTTATGATTAAGAAATTTAACCTTGCAACAGCAGGCCGTAACGGTAACTATGATGCAAAAGGTTCAGATGAAGCTTCTAGCGATGAGCCAAAAGTGGCGAATGCTAGCACGCAAGTTATTCAAATCATCAACTTACTTGGTGGACGTAATAACATCGCAGATGTTGATGCTTGTATGACACGTTTACGTATCACCGTGCATAATCCAGATTTAGTGGGTGACGAAGCAAGTTGGAAACAAGCGGGCGCAATGGGCTTTATCGTGAAAGGTTCAGGTATCCAAGCGATTTATGGGCCAAAAGCAGATGTCTTAAAATCAGATATTCAAGATGTGCTTTCATCCGGCGCTGATATTCCTAAAATGTAATTCAACCTAAATGCTAATTTTATCCCCGCTCTTCAAGGCGGGGATATCCTCTAAATATCTCATCTTGATATTATTCATCTTCAATCTATCCCAAGAATCCTTTTATTTGATACTAGCAACATACAAAACATTTCCACAATTTTGGCTTTATAAAAAAATACCGCCCGTTGTATAACGAGCGGTATTTGTAGTGTTAGCAGGGAAGTGGTTATTAAATGATTAATTGACCGACAATACTACGAGTTTCTTCTCGAACCTCAGTAAGTTTCACTTTCACTAAATCGCCGATTTTGTAACGACGTTCCCCTTGAATATACAGCGCCAATTCATCAGCATTCACTTGCATTTCATCTTTATTTGGATGCAATGTGGAAGCGGGTACGAACATGGATGCGCCATTTTCCAATAATTGAACCCGTAAACCACCACGCATTACATCTTGCACTTCTGCATCAAATTCAGCATTTTCTGAGACTTTATCAGCAAGATAGCGACAATATAACCAGTCTGCGATATCACGTTCAACCAAGCGATTTTGACGACGAGCCTCTTGTAAGCGAGCAAGGACTTCATCTTGTGGTTTTTCACAAGCTTGTTGTGTGAGTACCGCTTTAATTAAACGATGGTTTACCATATCCGAATATTTACGGATAGGTGATGTCCAAGTCGCGTAACCTTCTAATCCAAGCCCAAAATGTGGCGCAAGTTCAGATTTAAACTCCGCAAAGGTTAAATAACGACGTAAACGGAATTCTAAATAATCACCTTCAATTGGTTCAATATCATGACGCATTTGGCAATAACCTTTTAAGGTCGCCAAATTTTCCACTGAATAGCGTTCAGCAAGCTCAGCTTGATTTTCTTCATTAGCTAAATTTGCCATTAAGAAATTATGGGCATTTTCTAAGAATTTTTTATCAAAGCCCGTATGCGTATTGAAAATACCGGTCTGAGCTTGTTCAGCTAAGAATTGTGCAGCACAGATATTGGCAATAATCATGGATTCTTCCACGATTTGATTTGCAATACGACGATATTCTGCTTTAATTTCTGTTACTTTACCATTTTTATCGAGAATAAAGGAGTAATCCGGTTTCTCTTTAAATAAGAGAGAATGCGTTTTACGCCATTGAATACGCGCTTTGGTAAATTGATGTAACCAATCAATTTGCTGTGCAATTTCAGGTGTTTCCGGTTGCCATGCATCCGGTACTTGTTCTAAATAATCTGAAATCTTGTTATAGGCTAATTTTGCTTTAGATTGCACATAAGCAGACACAAAATGCGGTTTAGCCGTGATGTTGCCGGCAAGATCTGTTTCGATATAACACACTAATGCAGGGCGAGTTTCATTTGCCATTAATGAACATAATTCATCAGACAGTTCACGCGGCAACATAGGAATGTTAAAGCCAGGTAAATAATTAGTGAAACAACGCTGTTTCGCATCTTTTTCAATTTGTGAATCTAATGCAATGTAAGCTGTTGGATCGGCAATGGCAACGACTAATCGCCAGCCGGTTTGCGTACCATCTTGCTCGACAGGTTCGATATAAAGGGCATCGTCCATATCCTGTGTGCTTTCAGAGTCAATAGTGACAAAATGAAGTGCGGTCAGATCTTCGCGAGTTTGTTGATCTAACATTTCATAACTTTCTGCACCTTGCACAGGATGACGAGATTGCTCATGACGTGCCAATGTCACCCACCAAGGAGCTAATTCATCATCAGCACGGCAGATAAATTGATTGATGGTAGCATAGAAAAAGCGATCATCACGTAATGGGTGCGTTTTTAAATTTGCTACGACCCAGTCGCCTTCTTGTAATTCTTCTTTGACGGATTTGGCTTGTTGTGCGCCAATAGGTTGATTGATACTTGGATGATCAACTAAAACTTGCAATTTCTTGTCTTTATTGAACCGCACTTTGGCAATAAAGCGAGTGAGCATTGGCTCAATTAATTCTTCAGGTTCAGCTTGCTCTTTATCGCCTTGTTTTTCAATGGTGGCTTTGATTTTGTCACCGTGCATCACTTTTTTCATCGCAGGTGGGGCAATAAAGTAGCTTTTTTTATCGCACTCTAAAAAACCATAAGCTTTATCAGTACTTTTTACCACGCCTTCAACGTGTTCTTTGCTGTCGTGAATTTGTTGCTTAAGTTGTGCGAGTAATGGATTATCTTGGAACATAGTTATATTTAAAAAAAGAGAAAAGGCAGACTGAAAAGCCTGCCTAAAAATAGATTGTACGAAAAATTATTCTTCGCCTAATTCGCCCATTGCGGTGATGCTGAAACCTGCATCTACGTGAACGATTTCACCAGTGATACCCGATGCTAAATCAGAACATAAGAATGCTGCTGAGTTACCCACATCTTCGATAGTAACAGTGCGGCGTAATGCTGCGGTTTTCTCAAATGCAGAAAACATTTTCTTGAAGTTTTTAATACCTGATGCCGCTAAGGTACGGATTGGACCCGCAGAGATCGCATTCACACGAATACCTTCTTTACCTAAATCAGCCGCCATCACGCGAGTTGCCGCTTCAAGAGACGCTTTCGCTAAACACATGACGTTGTAGTTAGGAATCGCGCGCTCAGCACCTAAGTAAGAAAGAGTTAATAACGCTGCATTTGGATTTAAGTAAGGGCGTGCCGCTTGTGCCATTGCTACAAAGCTGAATGCACTGATGTCGTGAGCAATACGGTAGCCTTCACGAGTTGCTGCGTTTACGTAATCGCCATCTAATTGGTCGCCTGGTGCGAATGCGATAGCGTGTACGAAACCATCAAATTTTTCCCAACGTTTGCTTAATTCAGCAAAGCAGTTTTGGATGCTTTCATCGGTCGCTACGTCTAAAGGTAATACGATGTCAGAACCAAATTCTTTTGCAAATTCTTCTACGCGTGGTTGTAATTTATCGTTTAAATAAGTGAAAGCAAGTTCAGCGCCTTGTTCTTTCATTGCTTTTGCGATCCCGTAAGCAATAGAACGGTTGCTTGCAAGACCTGTTACTAAAATACGTTTACCAGTTAAGAAACCCATATTTTTTCCTATGTTTGAGTTAAAAAAATCGACAAGATTATACTTGTTTTGTGTGCTTTCGGCAATCAATCACACCTTGTACCAGTTAGGCTGGATTATCAATATCTTTAAATTCTACATCCAGACCATATTCCGTTGCCAACCATTCACCTAATGCTTTGATACCATAGCGTTCAGTCGCATGATGACCAGCCGCAAAGAAATGAATACCTTGCTCACGAGCAGAGTGAATTGTTTGCTCCGAAACCTCACCGGTAATAAAGGCATCACAACCTTGTGCTGCAGCTAAATCAATATAGCCTTGTCCACCACCGGTACAAATGCCAATTTTACGGATTAAGTGCGGTCCATTTTCGGTGCAAATTAACGGTTTGCGTTGAAGCACTTGTTCAATACGTTGCGCAAACTCTTCAGCGGTAACGGGCTCTTTTAACGTTCCCCAAACAGGAATGCTAGTTGAGCCATTTTCTAAAGGTTGAAGATCGCCAATCCCTAATAACTGAGCAAGTTTTGCATTGTTGCCTAATTCTGGGTGAACATCCAGAGGCAAGTGGTAGCCGTATAAATTAATGTCATTCACAAGCAAGGTTTTGATACGTTTGCCTTTCATGCCGCGAATACATGGATTTTCACTTTTCCAAAAATAGCCATGGTGGACAAGCACTGCATCAGCTTGTTGTGCAACAGCATAATCAATTAGTGCTTGGCTTGCGGTGACACCTGTGATGATCTTTTGGATCTCTGATTTGCCTTCTACTTGCAAACCGTTAGGCGCGTAATCGTTAATTCTGTCTGTGCTAAGTTTGTCGTTTAGTAAACGTTCAAGTTCTAAGTTGTTCATGATTTTTAAGAAAAAAGAAAAAGGTGAGATATGGTAAGAGATTTCAAAAAAAATGGCTAGTGCAAAAGGAGTGGGGGGAATGCACTAGCCAGTAGAGTGTCTGTCATAACACAAGTTTACTATCTAAAACGAGATTCATTATATATTTAATTATATAAAGATCAAGAAAAAAAAATAAGGAAAATTTTCCTTATTTTTCGATATGTCGTTTTATCATTTAAGAATAGATGAAAAATGAACCGCACTTATGAATATAAACTTGGCTCATCTTCAGTTGGACGTGTTTTAAATCGGCGGTGGAGCCACATGTATTGTTCCACACCTTTTAAAATTTCTTTTTCCACGACTTTATTCATTCTTGCCGCGATCGCCGTTTCATCTGAAAGATCGGAAAAATCCACTGGAGGAGAAATACTGACCGTATAGCCTGAACCATCTTTATTACGCAATGGGGCAAAAGGCACAACTTTACAATTTGGCGCGGACTTAAGTAGATAATAACTGCCCGTAGTAGTTGCCGCTTCTTTTACAGCAAAGAAAGGCACAAATACGGCATTTTTTCGCCCGTAGTCATGATCGGGCGCATACCAAATGGTTTCACCTTTGCGTAAAGCTTTGAACATTCCACGTAGATCCTTTCGGTTCAGCATATCTTTATTTGAACGTAAGCGACCTTTGATTTGTAGCCAATCCAATACAGGATTGTCATTTGGACGATAAACACCTATGCCAGGATGATGTAAGCCCACAATACGCGCGCCTAATTCAAGGGTAAGAAAATGGACACCCACAAAGATAATGCCGTCTTGGGCGTTTTCTTTTAAATAATTTAACCCTTCAATTTTTGACCATTTTTTGATGCGAGCATCAGACCAAAACCAAGCCATGCCAGTTTCAATAATCGCCATACCAACGGCACGCAAGTTTTCTTGCAAAATGGCTTCGCGTTCTTGCTCAGGCATTTTTGGGAAGCAGAGTTCAAGGTTTCGGCGGGCAATCGCTGCACGGCGCTTTCCCACTTTTAATTTTGAGAAAAGCCAACCTAAGCCGTTGCCGATGTGACGTAAAATTGGGTAGGGAAGTAACAAAAGGCTTCGCCAAATCGCCACACCAAGCCAAAAGCCCCAGTATTTAGGGGCAAGAAAGTGCGGTTGAAATTGAGGGAGTTTTTCGTTTTTCATAATTCTTTTCTGGTTAGTTCGGTGTCTAGTTTATCGCAAATTTGAGTTGTGGTAAAATTGCACCAAATTTTTATTATTCCAACAGAGAGATTTCAAAATGGCTCAATATTCTGCCAATTTTAATCAAGCGAAAGTATTAGTGTTAGGCGATGTCATGCTTGACCGTTACTGGTTTGGTGCAACTAATCGTATTTCACCAGAAGCACCGGTTCCTGTGGTTCGCGTACAAAATAATGAAGAGCGTGCAGGTGGTGCAGCAAACGTTGCGATGAATATTGCTTCTCTTAATGTACCCGTGCAAATTTTGGGCTTAATTGGTCAGGATGAAACAGGTTCCGCCTTAACGAATTTATTACAGCATCAAAAAATTGATTGTAATTTTGTGGCATTGGATACTCACCCAACTATTACGAAATTACGTATTTTATCTCGCCATCAACAGTTACTTCGTTTGGATTTTGAAGAAGATTTCCAAAATGTGGAATGCCAAGAGTTGCTAGTAAAATTGGAAACTGAAGTGAAAAACTTTGGTGCGTTGGTACTTTCAGATTATGGCAAAGGCACGTTAAAAGATGTGCAAAAGATGATCCAAATTGCACGCAAAGCGAACGTGCCCGTGTTAATCGATCCAAAAGGTATGGATTTTGAGCGTTATCGTGGTGCGACTTTACTGACACCGAATATGTCTGAGTTTGAAGCGGTAGTAGGTAAATGTGATTCTGAAGAAGAAATTATTGAGAAAGGTTTAAAATTAATTTCAGACATTGAATTGACCGCACTTTTAGTGACGCGCTCTGAAAAAGGCATGACATTACTTCGTCCAAATCAAGAACCGTTCCATCTACCAACTGTTGCAAAAGAAGTATTTGATGTAACGGGGGCAGGCGATACGGTAATCAGTGTCTTAGCAACCGCACTTGCAGATGGGCGCTCTTTTGAAGAATCTTGCTATTTAGCTAACGTAGCTGCAGGTATTGTGGTCGGTAAATTGGGTACATCAACTGTTTCTACTGTGGAATTAGAGAATGCAATCCATGGCCGTTCTGAAACAGGCTTCGGTATTATGTCAGAAAGCCAATTAAAAACTGCAGTAGCTCATGCTAAAGCGCGCGGTGAGAAAATTGTGATGACAAACGGTTGTTTCGATATTCTTCACCCTGGCCATGTGTCTTATTTAGAAAATGCTCGCAAACTTGGTGATCGTTTAATTGTTGCCGTGAATACGGATGACTCAGTGAAACGCTTAAAAGGTGAAAGTCGTCCAATTAACAATCTGAATGCACGTATGGCAGTATTGGCTGGTTTAGCTTCTGTGGATTGGGTGGTCTCTTTTGATGAAGATACACCACAACGTTTAATCGGCGATATTTTACCGGATTTATTGGTAAAAGGCGGCGATTACAAACCAGAAGAGATTGCAGGTAGTAAAGAAGTGTGGGCGAACGGCGGCGATGTTCGTGTATTGAATTTCGAAAATGGCTGTTCAACTACAAACGTGATTGAGAAAATCAAAGCGCTGAAAGATTAATCACTTTGTAAAAACAGCGGGCAACCTGTTCTACACGTTGCCCGTTTTTTATTTTAGAATTTATATCGAATATTGCCGAAATAAATGCGTCCTTCTTCCGGGTAGCCTGCTTGATAGTAGTAGTTTTTATCAAAGAGATTTGATACACCCGCTTCTAAACTTAATCCTGAAACAGGTTCATAGATTAATTTCGCATTGCTGTTTCCAAAACCAGACAGTTTCACGGTTTTACCACCATCTAAATAATAACGCCCATGTTCCGCTTCTTGGCTCACATCAAGTGAAAGATTTGGCAGCATTTTCCAATCAACAAATGCAAAGAATTTATGTTTTGGCACATTCTTCACAATGAGATCTTGGGTTTTATTTTTTGCATGGGTATAGGTGTAATTTGCACCTAACGTTAAATTATCCGTTGCAAAAAGGTTCACGGCTACTTCAACTCCTTTAAACGCTTCTTTACCTACGTTTTGATATTGGTTAAGTTTTTTGCTAATTGCTACTTCTTCAATCGCCTCTTTTACTTCAGAGTAGAAAAGCGCGCTATCCACTCTTAACCAATCGCCAAAGGTATGCATATAGCTGGCTTCGTAGTGATAGGCAGTTTCTGGGCTTAAAAACGGATTCGGCTCAGTTCGCCCAAATCGGCGAGAATAACGTTCTTTCATTGTGGCAAAGCGTGTTTTCTTCGCAAAACTCAGCGCAAATTCATCATGTTCAGTGAAATGATGGGCAAGTTTGATTTGGTAATTAAAGGCATGTTTATTACCGATATCAAACGGACAAATCGCATTTTTTTGGTGAGTTGATGCACATTGTTTTTCAAATTTCTCTGCACGGTTTGAATCTCGTTTGTCGTAACTGATTCCAGTAATCAGTGAAGTTTGCTCATTAAAACGATGAGTATTTTCTAAACCAAAGCTATAGGTACGATCTTTATCTACTGCAGTAGGTTCATCATCATTATGTTCGCGATGCACGTCATATTTAATGAGGGTAGAGAATTTTAAGTGGTCTTTGGAGGTTAAATCGCCACCTAAATCAAAGCCCGCACCATAGGAATAATCACGGTAATAGCTATTAAAACTCGATTTTTTCTTTTGAGTACTAAATGTAGCGTCATCAAAAGCACGTAAGTCATTTTTAAAGGTGTCGTAAAATGCTTTCGTGTTCAACGTGAGATTATGGGCGCCAAATTCAGTATGTGAAAGGAAATAGATACTGTCTTTATCCCACATCGGCCAGCGCCAGTAGCGTTCAAAGCTATCAGCGCCAGAATAGAACGGCGATTCTTTGGTGCCTTTTTGTGTGGAGAACACAAGTGCGTATTCATCATGCTCATTTGGTGTATAAGCGACTTTCAAACTTAGTTTTTTATCACGTTGTTTAGAATTTTCTGCTCGGCCACCATCATCCCCTTTGGGATTGATTTGTTGATAATGATGAGAAAGTTGTAAGCCTTGTTTTTCAACAAAAGAACCACTTATTTGCGCATAAAATAATTCTTGTTTAGTCCCTAAATTAAAATTAGTTTTATTGCTTGCTGTACCGCCACTTTTACCATGTGAAAAACCATAGCCAATAGAACCTTCGAAAGGTTTAGTTGGTTTTTGGGAAATTAAATTCACTGCACCACCCATGGTATTTGAGCCATAAAGCACAGAGCTTGCGCCTTTAGAAATATCAATACGAGATAAATCAAAGGTAGTAAAACGCCCCAAATCCATTTCGCCATCATAAGGGACATAAACAGGAATACCATCCATAAATACGGGTACGCGGCGAGCATTAAAACCACGTACTAATCAGTTGTATTCGTTGCGTGCGCCACCATGTTCGACAAACACACCCGGTGTGCTTTTTGCTACATCAGACACACGATCTTGGTTGTTTTTTTGTAATTCAGCTTGATCAATACGCGCGGTGCTGAGATCACTCGCTTTTTCACCGATGACTTCAATTTGGCCAAGAGTAAATACATTCTCGGCATAAGCAGGCAAGCAAGCCAAACTAATGGCGATGCAAAGCAGTTTCTTTTCCATTGGAACATCCTTTTAGGTTAGGGTTGAAACGTAACTTCAATGCAATGGTGATAGCAGAAAAAATTTTCTCATCATTATGGGGGAAATTTTCTCGTAAAGTGCGGTTAGAATCGCTGAAGTTTATTTTTCCGTTAGCTAATTCTGTGAGTAAAATCGAAGGGTCAAGTTGAAGTTCCTCCGCAATTTGTAGAATTGAAAAGTGCTCAAACGTCATGATCAAACGGTCTAAATTGCAATAGGTGGGATACCGACTATGTGTCACCAAATCGTTAAATTGTTGAACAATTTTGACCGCTTTATTTTTACGATTGAAGAAGTGTAAAGCTACACCCAAAATAAACAGTAAAGCAGAACCTAAATGCAACTGAAAGATGCCTTGAATGGGCCACTGGAAGTAAATCCCTAAGCCGCTGAACAATATCCCAGCCAATCCTGCAATGAGCATACAAAGTAAGCAAAACTTATAAATTACATCCCATTTCATTTTTTCACCTTTAGCTACGAATAATAAATATTATATAATTAAAAATATAACGATATTATTCTAACAAAATTTATTTGTTATGTTAAAAAATATATAGCGTTAAGATTGAGTTGTATCAGTTGAATGGCTAAAAGAGGGAGAAAACATGAAAAAATGGATAACCATTGTACTTTCAGTCTGTGTAGGAACCGCAGCATTAGCAACCGAGGAAGTGTCTTATTTGGCAGGGGAATTACCTCCGCCAACTAAAATTGAAAAAGTATTAAGTGCGGGCAATCCAGCTGATGTGTTGCTACTTTCAAGTGCACCGAATAAATTGCTGGGATTAGCAGGGTTTAATATGGAAAAACGTGGAAAGCTTTTCTCAGCAGCACTGCAATCTTTACCAACCTTAGGGAAAATAGCTGGAAAAGGCAGCACGCTCTCGCCAGAGAAAATTGTGGCATTACAACCGAATTTAATTGTTGATGTGGGTAATGTTACGCCAAACTATATCGATCAAGCGAAACGTACTTTTGAACAAACGGGCGTGCCTTATTTGTTGCTAGATGGCAAACTTAGCGAAACACCGACCACTTTGCGTTACTTGGGGAAAATACTAGACGTAGAAAATCTTACTGAACCTCAAGCGAAGTATGCAGAAGAAACCCTCAAACAAGCGGTCGAAAACGCCTCTAAATTTACCAAAACCTTCTATTTAGCTCGTAGTGCAGATGGCTTACAAACAGGACAAAAAGGCTCCATTCATACGGAAGCCATTGAAATAGTCGGTTTAAAAAACGTGGTAGAAGGCGATCATAAAGGGCTCACACAGGTTTCGATGGAGCAACTTTTATTATGGAATCCTGATGTGATTTTTAGCCAATATCCTGAGTTTTTGCAAACCTTAAAAGAGAATCCGCAATGGCAACAATTAAGTGCGGTCAAAAATGGACACGTTTTTTTAATTCCGAATAATCCATTTGGTTGGTTAGATTCGCCACCTAGTGTGAACCGTTTGCTTGGAGTACGTTGGGTCTCTCATTTAGTCAGCGGTAAATCTATTGCTGAATTTGCAAAAGAAGTAAAAACGTTTTATCACTTGTTCTATCAGATTGAATTAACCGCAGAACAAGCGGCTCAATTGCTACATGATGTGAAATAGCTATGCCGTATTTTGTTCAGCGTAACCCGAAAGTATTTTTCACTTCGCTGGTGATTTTGTTAGTCGGCACCATTTTGCTCTCGTTGAATGTGGGAAAATTTCCGATTTCGCCATTTCAACTTGGGCAGGCGATTCGTTGTGTCTTTGACACAGAATGTCAAACACCATCTTCCGTTGAAACGGTGCTTTGGCATATTCGCACACCACGTATTTTAGTGGCTTGTTTGGTGGGAGCAGCGCTTGCAGCAGTGGGGGCGACTTATCAGGGGATGTTTAAAAATCCGTTAGTTTCTCCTGATATCTTAGGTGTTTCAAGCGGTGCAGGACTAGGCGCATCACTGGCCATTTTCTACAATTTACCGATGTTTTACGTGCAGCTTTTTGCTTTTAGTGGCGGTATCTTGGCGGTGCTGTGTGTTTCTATGGTCGCATCACGAAGCCGTAATCAAGACCCAATTTTAGTTTTAGTGCTTTCAGGGATTGCTATCGGTTCATTACTCGGCGCGGGTATTTCACTGTTAAAAATTCTAGCCGATCCTTTCACCCAATTACCTTCGATTACCTTTTGGCTATTAGGTAGTTTCACGGCTGTCGGCGTGAAAGAATTAAGTCAACTTGCCCCTATTTTAATACTTGGTATTCTGCCACTTTTCTTATTACGCTGGCGCTTAAATCTACTTGCTTTAGAAGAAGATGAAGCCAAAAGCCTTGGTATTCCGATTCAGCGCACGCGTTATATTTTGATTATTTTCACTACGCTTTGCACTGCAAGTGCGGTCTCAATTACAGGCATTATTGGTTGGGTTGGATTGCTCGTACCTCATATTGCTCGATTATTAGTGGGGGCTAATTTCATTTTATTACTGCCAACATCATTGTTGCTCGGCGCGAGCTTTTTACTTCTCACGGACACGCTCGCCCGCACGGTTGCGAGTATTGAATTGCCAATAGGGATTTTAACTTCTGCTTGTGGCGCACCGTTTTTCCTCTATTTATTATTGAGAGGGCGAAAATGAATTTAATTGAAACCCAACAGCTCACCATTGGCTATGGCAATAAACCCCTGCTAGACAAGATCAATTTTGCTTTAAAACCTCAGCAAATTTGTTGTTTACTTGGCGCCAATGGGGCAGGGAAAAGTACTTTCTTAAAAACCTTGCTTGGTTTGCAACCTGCACTCAATGGGCAAATTTTCTTTCAAAATCGACCGCTTGCTACCTATTCTGCCTCTGAATTAGCACGTGAAATTGCCTATGTGCCGCAAGCACATGCTCAACTTTTTCCTTTTCTTGTTCAAGATATGGTATTAATGGGGCGTTCAGCATATCTAAAATGGTATCAAACCCCAAAAGCCGAAGATAAAGATCTTGCCCTTGCGGCTTTAGAGGAATTACAAATAACGCACCTTGCCAAACGCTATTATCACGAACTCAGCGGTGGTGAAAAACAACTTGTACTCATTGCACGAGCTATTGCTCAACAGGCGAAATTGCTGATTATGGATGAGCCCACCGCCAGCCTTGATTTCGGTAATCAAATTCGAGTATTGGAAAAAATTAAGCAACTACAGCATCAGAACATCGCCTTGCTGATTACGACTCACAACCCTCAACAAGCGGCCTATTTAGCCGAGAATATTGCGATGCTCGATCAAGAATTTGGTTTCCAACAAGGTGAGAAAAGTGAATTAATGACGCTTGAAAACCTTGCAAAAATTTACCGCATTTCAGTTCAGGAATTGCAAAAACATCTCAACATTTAAGGATGAACTATGATTTATTTCTCAGACAAAGAACTCGATGATCTTTTATTAGAAGATATTTATCGCGGAGACTTAACCACGCACGCATTAGGGGTGGAAAAAGTCCCAGCAAAAATTGAATTCAAACGTAAAAATACCGGAGTGGTGGCAGGGATTTCAGTGGCAGAACGGTTACTTAAAAAGTTAGACGTAACCCCACAGGTGTATGTAAATGAAGGGGAATCCGTTGAAGCAGGTGCGGTGTTGTTAAGTGCGCTCGATTCTGCGGACAAATTACAGCAGGCATGGAAAGTAGTGCAGCTTGTATTGGAATGGTCTTGTGGCGTGGCACAATACACAGTAGAGATGATTGCTAATGCCAGAGCCATTAACCCGAATGCGGTGGTGGCTTGTACCCGTAAAAGTATTCCGAATACCCGAAAACTAGCGACTAATGCAGTGCTGGCTGCCGGTGGACATATTCATCGTCAAGGTGTGAGCGAAACTGTATTGGTTTTCACTAACCACCGTAATTTATTGGCTGAGCCGAATAACTGGGTGCATATCGTGGAAACCTTAAAGCGTGAAGCACCAGAAAATAAGATTACTCTCGAAGCAGACAATTTTGCTCAATTCGAACAAATGATTACAGCCTCTCCCGATATTATTCAGCTAGATAAATGGTCGCTCGAGGATGTGCAGGCTGCATTAGATTTAATTCAATCACAAGGTAAAAATATTACGCTTTCTGTCGCGGGTGGTGTGAATAAAAACAATGTGGCGGATTATGCGAAACTCGGTATTCATTTGTTTATTACCTCTGCGCCTTATTATGCTGCACCAGAGGATATTAAGGTGGTGATCAGTAAAGCATAATCGTTTTGCTTAGAACATCTATTGTTTTGTATATATCGCTATATATTTTATTGTATAATAAAAATCCGCTTTCATTTTTAAGGATGACTTATGAAATTTAACCGCTTATTTGCTGCCGTATTGTTCGGTATTTTTTCCACATCGGCATTAGCTGATCGTGTTGTAACTGATCAATTGGATCGTCAAGTGACGATTCCCGATCATATTCAGCGTGCCGTGGTATTACAGCATCAAACCCTCAATATTGCCGTGCAATTAGATGCCACCAAACAAATTGTTGGGGTGTTATCAAATTGGAAAAAACAACTGGGGCAAAATTATGTACGTTTAGCGCCGGAATTAGAAAAAATGGCCATGCCAGGCGATTTAAATTCGGTGAATATTGAAAGTTTGTTGGAATTAAAACCAGATGTGGTGTTTGTTACCAATTATGCACCACCAGAAATGATTAAGCAAATTGCTGATACCGGTATTCCGGTAATTGCCATTTCTCTACGAACTGGCAGCGATAAAGATAAACTTAATCCAACCTTGGACGATGAAGATAACGCTTATAACGAAGGTTTAACCCAAGGTATTGAGTTGATTGCTCAAGTGTTTGAAAAAGAAAAACAAGGCAAAGAATTAGTTAAGGCGGCTTTTGCTAACCGAAAAATGTTGGCGGAGCGTTTAGGCAATATTCCAGCGGATAAACGCGTTCGTACTTACATGGCTAATCCAGATTTAAATACCTATGGTTCGGGTAAATATACCGGTTTAATGTTGGAACATGCAGGTGCTTACAACGTCGCGGCGGCGACAGTGAAAGGCTTTAAACAGGTATCTATGGAAAATGTGCTTGAGTGGAATCCGGCAGTGATTTTGGTACAAGATCGTTATCCTAAAGTGGTGGCACAAATTAAAGAAGATGCGGCTTGGGCTAATATTGATGCAGTGAAAAACAACCAAGTATTTTTAATGCCGGAATATGCGAAAGCTTGGGGTTATCCGATGCCAGAAGCCTTAGCATTAGGCGAAGTTTGGTTAGCAAAATCGCTATATCCGCAAAAATTTCAAGATATCGATTTAGATAAAATGGTGAATGACTACTATTTAAAATTTTATCGTCAACCGTATAACAATGGTAAATAAACATTCTAAATTGATGGGCTTATTGCTCATAGTCTTGGTCGCTAGCGCCCTGATTTCGTTAGGAATCGGGCGTTATGCTTTATCCCTAGAGCAAATTTTGCAAATTTTAACGGCAAAATTGACCACACTTCCTATTGATCCAATCCATCAGCAGGTTATTTTCCAAGTTCGTTTACCGCGTATTTTATCTGCCCTTTGCGTGGGGGCCGGATTAGCCTTAAGTGGCGCCGCATTACAGGGCATTTTTCGTAATCCGTTAGTGGATCCGCATATTATTGGCGTTACCTCAGGTTCAGCATTTGGTGGCACGTTGGCCATTTTTTTTAGTTTGAGTCTGTATGGCTTATTTGCCAGTACGATTTTTTTCGGTTTAAGTACATTAGTGCTCGTTTTTTTGTTTAGCTTAAAGTTTGGCCGAAGAAGTTTACTGATGTTGATTTTAATTGGGATGATTTTAAGTGGGCTGTTTTCTGCATTGGTGAGCTTATTGCAGTATGTTTCCGACACCGAAGAAAAATTACCGAGTATCGTATTTTGGTTGATGGGCAGTTTCGCCACGGCTAATACGGAAAAATGGCTATTTTTCTTAGTACCTTTTGTGTGTTGTTCTACCTTATTGCTGAAACTGAGTTGGCGCTTGAATTTACTTTCTTTAGAGGATAAAGAGGCAAAAGCGTTAGGGGTGAAAGTCGGACGATTACGCTAGTTGGTTATTGCTCTTAGTGGAACGTTGGTCGCTTGCCAAGTGGCGATTAGCGGAAGTATCGGCTGGGTTGGCTTGATCATTCCCCATATTAGTCGCATGTTGGTTGGAGCAAGCCACCAACGTTTACTACCTTGTACAATGTTAGTTGGTGCTATTTATATGCTGTGGGTGGACAATGCCGCCCGTGCCTTAACTGATAATGAAATTCCAATCAGTATTTTAACCGCACTTATTGGTGCACCTCTGTTTGGTATATTAGTTTATCGTTTAAAACGAAATGGAGCGATGCGTGACTGATTTGATTAAAGTAAACGATCTTGCATTTGCCTATGAAAAAAACAATCGGCTTTTTCAACATCTCAATTTCAATTTACAAGCTGGCGAGATTCTTGCCATCTTAGGGCAAAATGGTTGTGGTAAAAGTACGTTGTTAGATTTACTGCTTGGTATTCATCCTCCTCTACAAGGTAATATTCAGCTGAATGACTCAATTGGTTTTGTCCCGCAATTTTTCAGTGCACCTTTTGCCTATTCGGTATTGGATATTGTACTTATGGGGCATTCTAACCATATTGCGACCTTTAGCAAACCTAAGCCAAAAGATATTGAAGTTGCATTACAGGCACTAACAGACTTGGGATTACAGCATTTAGCGGAACAAGATTTTGCTTCACTTTCAGGAGGGCAGCGCCAGTTGATCTTGATTGCTCGTGCCATTGCGTCCGAATGTCGTTTAATGCTGTTGGATGAACCAACTTCAGCACTTGATTTAGCCAATCAGGATGTGGTGTTATCACTTTTAAGACAATTAACGAAAAAGCACGGATTGGGAATTATTTTCACCACACATCAACCTAACCATGCACAAGCGATTACGGATAAAACACTTTTGATAAATCGAGATTTTATTCGCTTTGGACAAACAGATGAGATATTAACTTCTGAAAATCTGACCGCACTTTTTCATTTACCCATGATTGTTGAACAATCGCAATATCAACAGCAACAGTTTAGCCATTTCGTGCCGGTTTATGAGGTGTTATTAGAAGGAAAGAGAGATGAATAAACTCACTATTTATAGCGCTGGAAGCTTTCGATATGCCTTATTGGAGATTACTGGTGCATTTAAGCAATGTAATGAAGTAGAAATTGAATGCATATTCGGTCCCGCTGGTTTGTTGAAAACGCGCATAATAGAAGGGGAGTTAGCTGATGTTTTTATTAGTGCGAATTCAGAAAATGTATCGGCATTAGGGAGTCGAGTTTTTCAGCAGCAGGTGCTCACTTATAACCAACTTATGCTGACAACAAAAAATAAGTCAGAATTTCAGCGAGATATCCTTGAGTTACTTTTCGATGAACAATATCGGTTAGCTACGTCAACGCCGGTTTGCGATCCTTGTGGTGATTATACTTGGCAGCTTTTTGACCTCATTGAAAAAGATTATCCAGAACAAGGTAAAAGGTTAAAATCGAAGGCATTGAAATTGGTTGGAGGAACAGAAAATCAAGTTGTCATACCGTCGGGGGAAATGGCTTCGTATTATCTCTTAAAAAACGATTATGCGGATATGATGTTGGGCTATGCGCATTACCAAACAAAATTAGAAAATGCGGGGATGCTTTGTCATACATTACCATCCGAATATGATATTCACGCAGAGTATGTCCTCGCTATGCTGAATGATACCGAATTGACGCAACGATTTTATCAATTTTTATTGAGCAAGCATGCACAAGAGATTATTCGTAAGAATGGATTTAAAAATGATTAAACATTTAGGGGGAACAGCGTAATAATTCCTTGCTTTTATTGGCTTCAATCGTTAAAATTCAGGCTCCTTGTCATCGCTGAGTTAGAGATCGGCGAATGATGTATTAATAACACTACCTTTTAGGAGTAAAAAATGTCTCTAAGTACTGAAAAAAAAGCAGCAATCGTTGCTGAATTTGGTCGCGATGCGAAAGATACTGGTTCTTCTGAAGTTCAAATCGCATTATTAACTGCACAAATCAACCACTTACAAGCTCACTTTGCTGAGCACAAAAAAGACCACCATGGTCGTCGTGGTTTATTACGTATGGTTTCTCGTCGTCGTAAACTTTTAGACTACTTAAAACGTACTGATCTTGCTTTATACCAAAGCACTATCGCTCGTTTAGGTTTACGTCGCTAATTTTTATTACGATAGTAAAAATAAAAGCCTTCGGATTGCCGAGGGCTTTTTTATTTTCTGCATATTAGAAAAATAAAAAACGGCCAAAAATTTGACCGCTCTTTTTTAGTTATTAGTTCGCAATGCCTTTATGACGAAGCAATGCGTCTAATTGAGGTTCACGTCCACGGAAGCGTTTGAATAATACCATTGGTTCTTCAGAGCCGCCGCGAGTGAGAATTTCATCTAAGAAGGATTTACCGGTAACTGGATTGAAAATTCCTTCTTCTTCAAAGCGAGAGAAAGCATCTGCAGATAGCACTTCAGCCCATAAATAGCTGTAATAACCGGCCGCATAACCGCCCGCAAAGATATGGCTAAAGCTATGTGGCGCTCTTGCCCATTCAACACCTTTAATCACAGCAACTTTATCTTTCACTGCTTTTAAGGTATCAAGCACTTGATTAGCTTTACCCACTTCAAAAGTATGATGAAGAGTAAAATCAAACAAGCCAAATTCAAGCTGACGTAACACAAACATTGCCGCTTGATAGTTTTTCGCTTTCAGAAGTTGATTTAATTTTTCTTCTGGCAATGGTTCGTGCTTTTCAAAGTGACCCGAAATAAAATCAAGCGCTTCTTTTTCCCAACACCAGTTTTCCATAAATTGACTTGGTAGTTCAACCGCATCCCAAGGTACACCATTGATACCTGCAACATCTGGCACATCAACTTTGGTGAGCATATGGTGAATACCGTGGCCAAATTCATGGAAGAGAGTGGTGACTTCATCATGGGTGAATAGCGCAGGTTTATCACCAATAGGCGCGTTGAAGTTACACGTTAAATAGGCAACCGGTTTTTGAATTGAACCGTCGGCATTGCGTTTTCTGCCGATACAATCATCCATCCATGCGCCGCCACGTTTATTTTCGCGTGCATAAAGATCGAGATAGAAACTGCCTCGTACTTCATCGGTTTCATCAATTAAATCAAAGAAACGCACATCTTTATGCCAAGTATCTACGCCAAAACGTTCAACTGCACGAATATTAAAAATACGTTTAATTAATTCAAATAAGCCCGAAATAACGCGATCCTCAGGGAAGTAAGGTCGAAGTTCTTCATCATTGATCGCATATAAATGTTGTTTTTGTTTTTCGGAATAGAAACTGATATCCCAAGGGGCGAGTTCTGTAACGCCAAATTCTTTTTCACAATAAGCTTTGAGTTCAGCTAATTCTTTCTCACCTTGTGCTTTTGAACGATCTGCAAGGTTATTTAAGAAATCTAACACTTGTTGTGGATTTTCAGCCATTTTAGTGGCAAGTGAACGTTCAGTGTACGTATTGAAACCTAGCAATTTAGCTAATTCCACGCGTAATGTCATGATTTCTTCAATGATCGCCGTATTATCCCATTTACCAGCATTTGGACCTTGATCAGAAGCGCGAGTCGCATAAGCTCGATACATTTCTTCGCGTAATGCTGCATTTTCACAATAGGTCATGATTGGCAAATAACTTGGGATTTCTAACGTAAAGCGATAGCCTTTTAAGCCTTTACTTTCGGCGGATTGTTTTGCCGCAAGTAATGCGGATTCAGGAAGACCTGCTAATTCACTTTCATCTTCAATGACTTTTTCCCAGCCCATGGTGGCATCGAGTACATTATTGCTAAATTGTGAGCTTAATTCAGATAAGCGAGCAACAATCTCACCATAACGTTTTTGTTTTTCTTCGGATAAACCGATACCTGAAAGTTCAAAATCACGTAATGCATTTTCAATGGCTTTCTTTTGTGCAACGGAATAAGTTGCAAACTCAGGGCTATTTTTTAAGGCTAAATAGGCATTGTATAACCCTTCGTGTTGGCCTACCCAAGTACTGTATTCAGAGAGTAGTGGTAAGCAAGCTTGGTACGCATCACGTAATTCAGGGCTGTTTTTAACTGAATTTAAATGGGAGATCGGTGACCAAGCACGACTTAAGTGTTCGCCTGCTTCAGAAAGTGGTTCAATAAAGTTTTCCCAAGTAAAGTGCGGTTGTTTTAGAACTTGTTCAATGGCTTGACGATTTTCTTCGATGAGTTTTTGGATTGCTGGTTGAATATGTTCCGGTTTAATTTGAGAAAACGGAGGTAAGCCTTCAATATGAAGTAATGGATTAGACATAAATATTCCTTTTGCTAATAGTTTCTTTAATAAATTGCGACAAATTCTATAATATCAAGGTTGAAAAATCTAAAAAATCAGTGATAATTGCGTATCACTTTTATTTAGGGTTTATGATGGACGGCGCTTCCTTTTTTTCTATTATCATTTTTTCTGGCATCATTGCTCTTGCGATCGTTATAGGTGTTATTTCACTTAAGTTTTTCCCAAAAACTTCTTTAACCAAGGCCATGTATGTTGTTCTTGGATGCATTTCTTTAATATTAGGTGTTATTGGTATTTTTTTACCTATTCTTCCGACTACACCTTTTTTACTGCTTACACTTTATTCTTTTGCGAAAGGTTCTTCTCGTTTAGAACAATGGTTTTTAGGGACGAAGCTTTATCAAAAGCACCTAAAATCCTTTAATGAACGTCGTGCATTGACGAAAAAAGCAAAAATTTCTATTCTAACGTTTTCAACCACAATGCTTTTAATTGGCTTTTATTTTACCCCAAGTGTTGTGGGTCGAACGATCATTGCCATTTTAATTGCGGTAAAATATTGGTTCTTTTTCTTTTGGATTAAAACAGAAGACGTTGAAAATGGATAATTCTTTCCTTACTTGGCTTAAAAGTGCGGTTATTTTCAGTGTCGTTTTTGGATTGAGTGGTTGTGATAAATTAAACAGCCAGAAATCGATAAACACAGAAACGGATGAGCAACCAACACAAAGCCAGTCTATCAAACAAGAGAATACTTCAAAACCGAATCGTACATTACTGACTCGAGCGTTTACTCATCCCCCTTCTTTTGAGCCTTGGTTTGTTCGTTATCCAGAACAAGAGGGCTTATTACGTGATTTGTATGAAGGTTTAACCGCTTATGATCCGGAAGGGAGAATCGTGCCGGGTATCGCAGAAAGTTGGCAAACCAAAGACAATAAAACCTGGATCTTTACCTTGCGTGAAGGGCTTCGTTGGTCAAATGGTGATCCTTTAGTTGCCCAAGATGTCATGCTTTCTTGGCAAGCGTTATCCCAATCAAATAGTCCATTAAGATCTTATTTGGCTTATCTCAATCTAAAAAATGCGAAAGGCGTTTTAGAGAAAAATAAACCTTTTAAGAGTTTAGGAATTTATGCGGAAAACGACCGCACTTTACGCATTGAGCTCGATAAAGCAACCCCTTATTTACCGGAAATGTTGGCTCATATCAGTCTTGTGCCTCAATATCGCGATCCTGATTCCCCGGTGACAAACGGGGCTTATATGATCGAAAGCGAAAGTGTGAAAAGCATACACTTAACTAAAAATCCCTATTATTGGCAGAAAAATAATGTGGCTTTTGAGCGTGTAGAATATTTGCCTTTTATCGCCACTAAATTATCTGGCTTTGATGTGGTGCTTGATGTACCAGAAGTGCAAGCGGACCTTCAACATTTCCCACAGCTTTGCAGTTATTTTTATGAATTTAATCTCAATGATCCTAAAGTTGCTAAGGTAGATGTGCGTAAGGCGATAGCGTCGTTGGTTTCTGTCACCAATATCGTGAATAATGAAATTCCAGCAGCAATTCCGAGTTCGTATTTTTTACCGAAAGCCATGTTAAATGGACTAGATTCAAGATGGGAACCTGTTGTAGCCGAGCAGTTATTAGCTCAAAATAAAATTGATGAAAGACATCCATTACATTTAAATGTGCTTTATGATGATGCGCCATTGCATGTGAATATCGCACAGCGCTTAGTGGGGCAATTGACTCAATCAGATATGTTGCGCGTGGATGCCCAACCAGTCAATTGGCAAACATTACAAATGAAACGGCAAAAAGGTGATTTCCAAGTCATTCGTTCTGGCTGGTGTGCGGACTTTAATCATCCGATGGCATTTTTGGGCTTGTTCTATTCTAAAAGTCCGGATAACAAAAATGGCTATGCTAATGCGGAATATGACCAATTTTTTGAGCAAGCATTGAAAAGCTTAAATGAAAAAGAGCGGTCAGAAATTTACTTAAAATTAAGTGAGAAGATCCAACAGGAAAACCTTGCTTTACCGCTTTTCCAATACACCACGCCAGTTTATCTTTCTCCAACTATTATGGGGGCGAAGAAAAATCCAGTGGGCGTCATTTACAGTAAGGATCTATGGCGAAAAGTTGAAAGCTAAAGTTGATTAAGAAAGTTGTTCATAATGTGGTGAACAACTTTTTTATTAAATTTTAATAAAAGTGCAAAGTAACACTCTTTACTTTTTATTTTTATACGATACAATACACAACAAATCAACCTAGAGGGAAATCCTTATGTTAAAAATGAATGATTTGGTTAAGCTTAGTCAGACACCAAAATCCACGGTGTTGTACTATGTAAAAGAAGGTTTGTTGCCAGAACCAGTAAAAGATAAACCGAATTTTCATCTCTATGATGAATATTGTGTAGAGTTGCTCAGTTTTATTAAATATCTACAAAGTAATTTCAATGCAACGATTTCACAAATTAAAGCACTTTTTGCTCATCCTCATTTTGATTGGAATAATCCTTATGAAAGCCTTATTGGATTATTAGACATCATCATGGGGGCAGAAAATGAAGTGTTCACTATTGAGCAATTATGTACAGAATTTCATCTTTCCGCTAAACAAATCGAAGACATGGTAGCGGAAGGCTTATTGAATCCTCGTGAAGGCATTTTTACAGCCAAAGAACGTGATATTTTGGCGATCTTGGCTCGTTGTGATGAAGCCGAAATGGATGTAGTGAAAGCTTATTTAGCTGCAGCAAAAATGTTAGCAGAAAAAGAGGTGAATGTGACTTTAGCGGCATTAGCCAATAGCGAACAAAAAGATGAAAAATTAAAACACTTATTTGATTTATTGTTGGTGTTAAAACCTTATCTCTTGAATATGAAAACCTTTAATCTTTATCAAGCGGAGAGTGCGAAATGAAACTCTTAAAATATGCTGGCTTTGTACCTTATTTAGCCATTGCCTTTATTAATGCCAGTGTGGATTTGGCACATAAAATTACCATTCAAAATGTGTTGCTGAAAAGTTTTTCAGGTGAGAGTTTGGTGGTTTTAACGGCATTAATTAATGCGATGATTTTATTGCCATTTATTTTCTTATTTTCGCCTTCGGCATTTATTAACGATAAATTTTCTCGCACCAATGTGATTCGTTATAGCAGTTTAGCGGCTGTGGTGATCAGTGCTGGGATTTTATTGAGTTATATGACGGGAATGTTTGCTATTTCCTTTGTACTGACGTTGATTTTGGCAGCGCAAAGTGCGGTCTATTCTCCAGCCAAATATAGCATTATTAAATCGATTGTGGGCACTGAAAATATCGGTATGGCAAACGGTGTGATTCAAGCGCTCACCATTGTGGCCATTCTATTTAGTTCTTTTGCATTTTCTTTCTTCTTTGAAGCACATTATGTGGCATCAGATGATCCGAATGAAGTATTACAAAGTGTTTGGGTGATAGGTGTAGCATTAGTATTACTGAGTGCACTCGAAGCATATTTTGCTTTTAAAATCCCATTCTTTAAGCAAGAAGCTGAAAATACAGATGGTCAGTTTGATATGAGAAAATACCTTTCTTTAGGGTATTTAAAAGATAACGTTCGCACATTAAAAGCAGATCAAAATATTTGGTTGAGTGTTATTGGATTAAGCCTATTTTGGGGCGTGTCACAAATTATTGTGGCGGCATTCCCTGCGCATTATAAAGCGATGTTCAATGAAGATAATGCTATTGTCATTCAAGCGATTCTTGCAGTGAGTGGAATAGGGCTTGCGCTTGGTTCATATCTTGCGGGACGCGCTTCTCGTTTACATATTGAGTTAGGTATTGTTCCGCTTGGTGCCTTGGGTATTTGTGCCTCATTATTCTTCTTAACTCTCGCGCAAAGTGGAGTGGTATTAGCACTTTGTTCTTTCGTCTTTGGTTTCTCTGGCGGTTTATTAATCGTGCCACTAAATGCGACGATTCAGTATTTCGCACCTGAGAAAATTAGCGGCAAAATCATGGCGGGTAACAACTTTGTACAAAACGTGTTCATGGTGGTCTTTTTGCTATTAAGCATTGTTTTTGTACAACTTAATGTTTCGACTCAAGGTTTATTCTTCGTGACTTCTGCTACATGTTTTGCGGCAAGTTTATATACCATGTCGAAAGTGCCTCATTTATTTACGCGTTTATTCTTGCTCTTTGCGTTAAAAGCGAATTACCGTTTTCATGTGGATGGATTAAAAAATCTTCCACAAAGTGGTGGTGTGTTGTTATTAGGTAACCATATTAGCTGGATTGACTGGTTAGTGTTACAAGCGGCTAGCCCTCGTGCGATTAAATTTGTGATGTATCGTCCAATTTACAACAAATGGTATCTCACTTGGTTCTTCCGTATTTTCAAAGTCATCCCAATTGGTGGTGGTTCAAGCCGTGAATCTATTGAAACCATTCGTGAATATTTAGCGCGTGGTGAAGTGGTGGCGTTATTCCCAGAAGGTCATATCAGCTATAACGGTCAAATCAATGAGTTCCAAAAAGGCTTTGAGCACGTATTAAAAGATTTAGAGAATGTGACGACTGTTCCTTTCTATTTACGTGGATTATGGGGTAGCAGTTTCTCCCGTGCAGATTCTTTCTATAAGAATTTAACTAAACGCCAAGGTAAACGTGAAATTTTAGTGGCATTTGGTAAACCAATTCATGGCTTTATTGATGCGACAGCGATGAAGCAAAAAGTGCTCGAACTTTCTTTCTCCGTATGGGAAAAAGTCATGAGTAAACGTAAACCGCTTATGCATCATTGGTTGAGTTCAGCAAAATCGAATTTATTCAAAGAAGTGGCTGTGGATGCACAAGGCACTAAACTGAATAACCTGAAATTTATTGCAGCAGTGCTAATGTTTGTGAAAACCTTGAAAGCTGCTTTAGGGAATGAAAAAAATGTCGGTGTGTTATTACCAAGCTCATCAATCGGGGCAATTATTAATATGACCCTAATGGTGATGGGCAAAGTCCCGGTAAATTTAAACTACACGCTAAGCCCAGAGGTGATGGAAAAAGCGTTGAAAAAAGCCAACATTTCGCAAGTCATTACCTCTGAAAAATTCTTGGATAAGTTGAACGCAAAAGGTTTTGACTTTAGCCAAGTGGTGGCTGATAAAGCCCTCTTTATGGAAAATTTAGGGAAATCGATCACTAAGGCTAATAAAGTGCGGTCATTTTTAACTGCGTTTTTGGCGCCACAATGGTGGATTAAATTACGTTACTTTGCAGACGTAAGCTTGGAAGATACTGCAACCATCTTATTCAGTAGTGGTAGTGAAGGTGATCCAAAAGGCATTGAATTAAGTCATAAAAACTTACTAACAAATATTAAACAGATCGGTGAATTATTAAACTTCCACAAAGATGATGTGATTTTGAATTCCTTACCCATTTTCCACTCATTCGGCTTAACAGTGACAACTTTATTGCCATTGTGTGAAGGCATTAAAATGGTAAGTGTAGCGGATCCGACAGATGGGGCGACAGTAGGAAAAATGTGTGCTCGACATCGGGTGAGTATTTTATTCGGTACTTCAACTTTCTTTAGATTATATGTACGCAATAAGAAATTCCATCCGTTAATGCTACAAAACGTACGTATGGTTATTGCGGGCGCTGAAAAATTGAAAGCAGATGTAAAAGAAGCCTTCAAACTTAAATTTGGCTTGGAAATTTACGAAGGTTATGGTGCAACTGAAACAGCACCGGTAGCCAGTGTAAATATGCCTAATTTACTTGATCCGGAAACCTTACAAGAATTTACCTTCAATCAATCTGGTACAGTTGGTATGCCATTACCTGGCACCATTATTAAAATTGTGGATCCAGAAAGCTTACAAGAATTACCAGTCGGCGAAGACGGTCTGATTTTGATTGGTGGTGGACAAGTCATGAAAGGTTATTTGAATGCACCAGAAAAAACAGCAGAAGTGATTGTTGAAATTGACGGCGTACGTTATTACAAAACTGGCGATAAAGGCCATATCGATCATAACGGCTTTATTACCATTGTGGATCGTTATTCTCGATTTGCTAAAGTCGGCGGTGAAATGATTAGCCTTGGCAGCGTGGAAGAGAAACTTTCACAAGTATTTGATGAGGAAAATCAATTTGTTGCCGTTGCTTTGAGCGATGATAAAAAAGGCGAGAGCATTGTACTTTTAATCAAATCTGCACTTTCTTTAGACGAGATTAATGAACGTATAAAAGGATTAAATGTACCGCCGATTATGCTCCCAAGCCAAGTCTTCTTAGTGGATGAAATTCCGATGCTCGGAAGTGGTAAAGTGGATTTCAAAGGCGCGAAGAATCTGGCGATGAGTTTGGTTAAGTAAAGAACACTGTAATAAATAAAAGAGCGGTCAATTTGACCGCTCTTTTTGTTATTTAATGAACCTCATTTAGGTGTTTTTCAGTATATTTAACCCTATATCAACGTACCGACATATTTGAGCATAACGCCAGCGGCAATAGCCGAGCCAATTACACCAGCAACGTTTGGTCCCATGGCATGCATAAGGAGGAAGTTTTGGTTATCCGCTTCCAATCCGATTTTATTGGAAACGCGAGCTGCCATAGGAACGGCGGATACGCCCGCAGAACCAATGAGCGGGTTAATTTTGTTTTTGCTGAATTTGTTCATCAATTTTGCCATTAATACGCCACTACCTGTACCGATTCCGAAAGCAATGACACCAAGAATTAAAATGCCTAATGTTTGCGGTTGTAGGAATTTATCGGCAATCAGTTTAGAACCAACGGACAAGCCAAGCACAATAGTCACAATGTTAATTAAGGCATTTTGTGTGGTATCGCTTAAACGTTCTACTACGCCGCTGACGCGCATGAGATTACCGAAACAGAACATCCCGAGTAATGGGGCAGCATCCGGTAAGAGTAAACCAACGAGCAACAGCAAAATAACCGGGAATAACACTTTTTCTCGATTACTTACATGGCGCATTTGCGTCATGCGAATTTTTCGTTCTTCTTCGGTGGTTAACGCTTTCATAATCGGTGGTTGAATCAACGGCACTAACGCCATATAAGAATAGGCCGCCACTGCAATAGCACCAAGCAATTCAGGCGCTAGCTTACTGGTTAGATAAATCGCAGTCGGACCATCCGCACCACCGATAATACCGATAGACGCGGCTTGAGGTAGCGTAAATTCGATAATGCCGAAATAATTTAAGGCTAATGCACCAAGCACGGTAGCGAAAATACCGAATTGTGCAGCCGCACCAAGTAGCAATGTTTTTGGATTGGCTAATAACGGACCAAAGTCTGTCATAGCACCCACGCCCATAAAAATAACCAATGGTGCAATGCCGTATCCAATCGCAACTTTATAGAACAAAGCCAAAATACCGGCGCTGTAACCCATGTCCACAGATAAAGCCTCTAATTGATTTATCATGGATATTGGCGCGGAAGTCATCGCTGTTTTAATCGCAGCAAGATCGGGTGAAACACCCAGCTGCGCAGCGATTACCGCAATTTGCTCTGGGGAGCCGAGATGAAGCAAATTCTCTAATGCTGTCATAGCTAGACCCGCTTCAGGGATATTTGACAATAATCCGCCGAAACCAATTGGTAGCAACAGCAAAGGTTCAAATTTGCGTGAAATGGCAAGCCAAAGCAACAGCAGGCTCACAGCTATCATTACTGCTTGCCCCCATTGCAGATGGAATATGCCCATCCCTTTAATTAACGCAATAATACTCTCCATAGACCATTCCTTATGCTAAGGTCATCACGGTGTCACCTACCGCGACAGCATCACCAGCTTTAACGCAAATGCCGCGTACGGTACCAGCTTGTGCAGCTTTCACTTCAGTTTCCATTTTCATGGCTTCGAGAATGAATAATACATCGCCAGCGGCTACGGTTTGACCTTCTGTTGCAACAACTTTCCAAATATTACCCGCCATCGGCGCTGTTACCGGTGTACCACCCGTTGCTGGAGCAGGAGCTGCCTGTGGCGAGGCTTGCGGAGCAGTAGTCGCGACATGCGAGATATCACCGCCTTCGCTTACTTTCACCACAAAGGCTTTGCCTTCCAATTCCACGGTATAAACAGCAGAGCCAGAAGCAGTTGGTGCAGCTTTAGAAACAGGTTTATTTTCCACCACACTTTCATTGCCAGTTGGAGCAGGTTCAAAGGCTGCAGGGTTGTTGCGGTTTTCTAAGAATTTCCATGCAATTTGAGGGAAGAGTGCCACGATTAAAGCATCATCTACGGCGTTGTCTGCCAATTTCACGCCTTTCGCTTTAGCTTGTTCTGCAACTTCAGCTTCAATTTTCGCCATTTCAGGTGCAATGTGATCGGCAGGACGGTCAGTTACTGGCGCAGCACCTTCTAATACGCGAGCTTGCAACGCACTATCTACCGGTGCAGGTGTTTTACCGTATTCACCTTTTAAAATACCAGCAGTTTCTTTGGCGATAGTTTTGTAGCGTTCGCCAGTAAGTACGTTAATAACCGACTGTGTACCAACAATTTGAGAGGTCGGAGTAACGAGTGGAATATAACCCAAATCTTTACGCACACGAGGAATTTCTTCTAACACTAAATCTAATTTGTCTGACGCATTTTGTTGTTTTAATTGGTTTTCTAAGTTGGTGAGCATGCCGCCAGGCACTTGCGCCACTAAAATACGGCTATCAACACCGCGTAATTGACCTTCAAATTTGGCGTATTTTTTACGTACATTACGGAAGTAAGCCGAAATTTTTTCCAAGCGAGGAATATCTAAACCTGTGTCATATTCAGTGCCTTGTAAGGTGGCGACCATGGATTCTGTTGCAGGGTGACCATAAGTACCTGACATAGAAGAAATAGCCGTATCAATACCATCTACACCAGCTTCAACTGCTTTTAATAACGCCATTTCTGCCATACCAGTGGTGGAGTGGCAGTGTAAATGCAATTCTACGTCGAAACGTTTTTTGATTTCGCGTACTAAGTCTGCCGCCGCCATTGGATTTAAAATACCTGACATGTCTTTGATGACCAAACTGTCGATACCGATTTCAAGTAATTGTTCTGTGGTGTCGAGCCAGGTTTGCATGGTATGAACTGGGCTTGTAGTATAACTTAATGTCCCTTGAGCATGACCACCAAATTTACGTACCGCTTGCAACGCTGCTTTCATATTACGCGGGTCATTGAGCGCATCGAATACGCGGAAAACATCCATACCATTCGCTACACAACGTTCTACGAAACGTTCTACCACGTCATCAGCATAGTGGCGATAGCCTAATAGGTTCTGACCACGTAATAACATTTGTAATGGAGTTTTTGGACAGGCTTTTTTCAATTCACGTAAACGTATCCATGGATCTTCACCCAAGAAGCGAATACAGCTATCAAATGTTGCACCGCCCCAAGCCTCCAATGACCAATAACCAATATCGTCTAATTCATGGGCAATTGGTAACATATCATCAAGACGCAAGCGAGTTGCGAAAAGTGATTGGTGGGCATCACGAAGCACCAGTTCTGTCATTTTAATTTTTTTAGCCATAGTAAAATCCTTATTTTATTTGAACTGTTGGGTACGGCGATGGTGTGCGATAGCCGCTGCAATCACAGGACGTAAACGCTCAAAATCGTCAGTTGGTGCCGCAGAAAGTGCGGTTGAATTTGGGGAAGTTTTTGGTTCGGGTTGAGGTTCAGGAAAGAATCGATTGATAAGTTTAGACATCACTCCAATTGCCCAAATTAAAATGAGCAAAAAGACCAACACAAAACCCATCCCTGAAAACATCAGATTAATTCCTTCGCCTATAAGCTCTGAGGGGGTCATCATTTTCTTCCTTATTTATTTGAAAAATAGACAATTTTATTCTAATTGATTTGTTTTAATAAAACTGTGATGCAGATCATAATTTGAAATATAGGCACACAATAAAAGGGGAAAAGTGAGGTCAATTTTGAAGATATTTTGTGTGAAAAAATATTATTAATAAGGGATATCTCAGCGCATAAAACTAAAAGGACTAAGCTCTGTAGATGACAGAACTCAGTCCTTAAATTACGTGAGTTTCACTTTTTTATAGAAAGGAAGAGATTATTCTACTTTTACAATCCAGCCTTCAGGTGCTTCAACATCACCGAATTGGATACCCGTTAATTCGTTATAAAGTTTACGTGTAACAGGGCCCACTTCAGTTTCGGAATAGAACACGTGGAATTTACCTTTGTGTTGAATACCGCCTACAGGTGTAATCACTGCGGCAGTACCACAAGCTCCCGCTTCTGCAAATTGATTAAGTTGATCGATATACACATCACCTTCGATAGCTTCCATACCTAAACGTTCTTTTGCAATGTAAAGCAAAGAGTATTTGGTGATACTTGGTAAAATGGATTCAGACGCAGGGGTGATAAATTTATTATCTTTGGTGATACCAAAGAAGTTTGCCGCACCCACTTCTTCAATTTTTGTGTGAGTTTTTGGATCAAGATAAATCGCATCTGCAAATTTACGCTCTGGTGTGCTGGCCTCTGCCGCTAATTCATGTGGAAGTAAGCTTGCAGCATAGTTACCACCCACTTTTACGCCACCCGTACCCATAGGGGCTGCTCGGTCATAATCGGTGGTAATGAAGTTAGATGGTGCTAAACCACCTTTGAAGTATGCGCCTACAGGGCAGCAGAATACAGAGAAAATAAATTCAGGTGCAGTTTTCACACCGATATTTTCACCAGTACCAAATAGGAAAGGACGTAAATATAACGTTGCACCAGAACCGTAAGGGCCTAACCATTCTTGGTTGGCTTTTACCACTTCTTTACAAGCGCGGATAAATAATTCTGTAGGCACTCGTGGCATTAATAAGCGATCAGAGGTGTGTTGCATGCGTTTTGCATTTTGATCAGGACGGAATAAGTTAATTGAACCGTCTTTACAACGATAGGCTTTTAAGCCTTCAAAGCATTGTTGGCCGTAGTGAATTGCCGTTGAGCCTTCATGGATATGTAGCATATTATCAGTGGTCAGTTTACCTTCATCCCATTTACCATCTTTCCAATGTGCGATGAAACGGTAATCTGTTTTGATATAACTAAATCCAAGGTTGTTCCAGTCTAAGTCTTTCATTTTGCTTCCTTAATACGTTTTTGTATAAATAAATTATGAATGAAAATGTTAATTAATCTACACCATAATGGGGAGCATGAAAACATTTAAGCGTAAAAATATTGTGATTTTTCAAAAATTTTGTGTGAATTTTCAAATTTGTGAACTCGGTTAGGAAATAAAATTTTGCTTATGCTAGAATGGCGGGAATAAAAAAACGCCGCTCGAAATGAGCAGCGCTTAACCAGAATGGTTTAATATATACAGGAAGTAAATGAGTAACTTAACTGTTACTCCAGTTCGGAGAACCGAACTATATGCAAACACAACATCATACTTAAGTCTGAAACTCATTAACTTGTAAGGAATTACCAATCATTAAGTATGGGTATATTGTAGGTAGAAGGTCGTGAAAGGACAAATGATGTTTTTTTATTTGATGCATAAAAAAAACTAATCCGATATAAATCTTAACCATTATAAACTAAAAATTAGATATTGTGAAGAATTATGTATAAACGTTTGCCTCCCCTTAATTCATTGAAGTCTTTCGAGTCTGCTGCACGACATTTAAGCTTCACAAAAGCAGCGGATGAACTTTTTGTGACACAAGCTGCAGTGAGCCATCAAATAAAATTATTAGAAGATTTTTTAGGTGTCGATCTTTTTATACGTAAAAATCGTTCGCTCGAATTGACTGAATTTGGGAAAGCCTACTTTGTTGATATTAATAAAATTTTACGAAAATTGAATGAAGCGACTGAACGTTTATTAACGCTTAAAGCTGAACCACATTTGGCAATTAGCGTGCCACAAACCTTTGGTATTCAATGGCTTGTTCCTCATTTGAGTGATTTTAATAAGCAACACCCTGAAATTGAAGTACGCTTGAAGGGCGTCGATCAAGATGAAGGTTTATTAAATAAAGAAATTGATATTGCCATTTATTATGGCAAAGGTGATTGGGAAAATTTACAGGTCGATCGTTTAGGCGAAGAAAACCTCGTGATTTTGGCCGCACCTTCATTGCTTGAGAAAATACCAGTAAGTTGTCCTAATGATTTGAAAAAGCATACGCTGATTCACACGCATACCCGAGATAACTGGCAAGCGATGGCGGATTATCTCAAATTAGATGATTTGAATATTCAGCAAGGTCCGTTATTTAGCCACACCTTTATGGCATTGCAAGCTGCCGTTCATGGGCAAGGTATTGCATTAGCGAATCGTATTTTGGCTCAGCAAGAAATTGAAAACGGTCATTTGCAAATTGTGTTACCAACCGAATTGCGGGATCCAAAATCATTCTATGTAGTCAATCATTTAGATCGTTTAGATGATGAACAAATTCAAGCCTTTAGAAAATGGATTAAAGATTCAATTAAATTAGGAAAACATGAATAAATTAGCCTTATATTGTCGAATTGGCTTTGAAAAAGAAGTCGCGGCAGAAATTACCGATCGAGCCTCTGAGCGTGGTGTATTTGGTTTTGCTCGCGTAGTAGAAAACAGCGGCTATGTCATTTTTGAATGTTATCAACCGGGTGATGCGGATCGTTTAGCGCAAGAAATCCCTTTTAATCGTTTGATTTTTGCGCGTCAAATGATCGTTGTTTCAGATTTCTTAGAAAATCTCGATCCTCAAGATCGTATCTCGCCAATTCTTGCTCAATATAAACGCATTGCAGAAGATATTAATCTTAAGCAAGCGGTA
Organism: uncultured Haemophilus sp.; assembly: GCA_905205995.1. GTDB lineage: Bacteria > Pseudomonadota > Gammaproteobacteria > Enterobacterales > Pasteurellaceae > Haemophilus_D. Next base: position 66,323 of record CAJLFU010000002.1, read on the forward strand.
GAGCTATTTGTCGAAACAGCAGATACCAATGAAGCCAAAGAGCTTTCGACATTTTGCCGAAAATTTACCGTGCCGTTACGCCAAGCGTTGAAAAAACAAGGTTGGTTACAAGGTAAGCCGAATGCAAAGCGCGGTCAGATTTTACATTGTTTTTTCACTCAGCCGAATTGCTGCTATGTAGGGTATTCCTATCTTGGTAATAACTCTACCCATTTTATGGGGATACCACGTTTGAAATTCCCAGCGGATGCGCCAAGCCGTTCAACTTTAAAATTGGAAGAAGCGATTTTAACCTTTATTCCTCGACATGAAGAAAGTAGACGCTTAAATGAAAATATGGTGGGAGTCGATCTCGGTGCATGCCCTGGCGGCTGGACCTATCAATTAGTGAAACGTGGTTTATTTGTGTATGCAGTTGATCATGGCAAAATGGCTGCCAGTTTGCATGATACTGGCAGAATAGAACATTGCCCAGAAGACGGATTTAAATTCCAACCACCAAAACGTAAGCATATTGATTGGCTTGTGTGTGACATGGTGGAGCAACCAAGTCGGATTGCGAATTTAATAGGGAAATGGTTAATTAACGGCTGGTGTCGAGAAACCATTTTTAACTTGAAATTGCCAATGAAAAAACGTTATCAAGAAGTAATGTTGTGCCTAGAAAATCTTGCAGTGATGTTGGCCGAAAAAGAACTGGAATTTGATATTCAGGCTAAGCATTTGTATCACGATCGCGAAGAGATTACGGTGCATATTGCATTAAAATAGAAAAGCAAAGAGCGGTCAAAAAAACGTTAAATTTTTTGACCGCTCTTTTTATTAAGGCATTTATTTATTAGCTAAAATCACTGCGCGAGTTGGTGCTTGATAGCCTTCGATGGTTTTACTGTGATCATTTGGATCTAAGAAATCAATCAAACTTTCATTTTCTAACCAATCAGTTTTACGCTGTTCTTCTAATGTTGTGGTGGCGACATCCACACAACGCACGTTAGTAAAGCCGACTTTTTCCAACCAATTAATGAGAGCAGCAACGGAAGGAATAAAATACACGTTCTTCATTTTTGCATAGCGATCTGAAGGGACTAATACCGTATTCACATCGCCATCAACCACTAAGGTTTCTAAGACGAGCTCGCCACCTTTTACTAATTGATTTTTTAGTTGAGTGAGATGATCAAGCGGTGATTTACGGTGATAGAGTACGCCCATTGAGAATACCGTATCAAATGCTGCAAGTGGTTGCATTTCTTCAATACCTAATGGGATTAAGTTAGCTCGGCGATCGTTATTTAATAATTTTCGAACGGCTTCAAATTGGCAAAGGAAAAGTTCGGTTGGATCAATACCCACCACCATTTTTGCACCTTCACCAACCATTCGCCACATATGGTAACCGCTACCGCAGCCTACATCTAAAATGGTACGATCTTTTAATGGCGCAAGATGAGGCAAAACACGATCCCATTTGAAATCAGAACGCCATTCGCAATCCACGTGAATATCAAATAAATGATAAGGTCCTTTTCGCCACGGCATCAATTGCTTTAAATGGTGGATAATACGTTGTTTTTCGCCTTCCGAAAGTGGGGAAGTGCGGTCAGATTTCACCGCATTTTTTAAATCGATGGTATCTGCCTGTAAATCAGGGAGAAAGTCCACGATTTTTGACCATTTGGCATAATCACCATGGGTTTGTTTTTCCCATTCTTTTAACTGCAAAGGCAATGTTTCTAGCCAAGCAGATAAATTGGTGGTGGCAATTTGCTGATAAAAAGGACGAAAATCAATCATTATTTTGCTTCCTTATAGGCTTTTTCGGCTTTCTCAAAGGTTTCTTTAACTTCATTTTCTGGTTCGGCAGAAAGGAGAGAAACTACAATAATTGCTAGGCTAGCAAGCATAAAACCTGGGATCATTTCATAGACGTTAAACCACTCACTGGTTTGAGGAATCACATATTTCCAAGAAAATACGACGATAGCCCCCACAATCATTCCAACTAAAGCTGCAGAAGAAGTCATTCGTTTCCAGAATAAGGATAAAAGCACCACAGGACCAAATGCAGAACCAAAGCCTGCCCAGGCGAATTCAACGAGTTTTAATACTTTGCTGTTTTCATCTTGAGCAATCCAAATTGCAATGCCCGCGATAACTAAAACCATTGCACGACCTAACCAGACTAATTCTTTTTCAGCGGCTTTTGGACGAATAAACCCTTTATAAAAATCTTCAGTAATAGAGCTTGAAGAAATTAATAATTGTGCAGAAAGTGTACTCATTACTGCTGCTAAAATTGCTGAAAGTAGAATACCAGCAATCCATGGATTAAAGAGCAATTTAGCCAGTTCAATAAACACTTGTTCCGATTCATTATTTACTACGCTCGCAACACCAGGATTCGCAAAGAAATAAGGGATACCGAAGAAACCGATACCAATCGCACCAGCTAGGCAAATCACCATCCATGTCATACTAATACGGCGTGCTTTGATTAATGATTTCACTGAATAAGCCGCCATAAAACGAGCAAGGATATGTGGCTGACCAAAATAACCTAAGCCCCAAGCGGCTAAACTTAATAAACCTAATGGTGTGGTAGCCGTGAATAAATCGGTGAAGTCTTTATTCGCTGCGATTTCAGCTTGATGGAGTACTTCAGTAAATTGTGATGTATCACCCAAACTTAAAAAGATGAAGAGTGGCGTTAAAATTAAGGCAAAAATCATCAAAGTGGCTTGAATGGTATCAGTCCAACTCACCGCTAAAAATCCACCGATAAAGGTATAAATAATCGTCGCTAATGCGCCGTACCAAATCGCTGTAGAGTAGTCGACAGAAAACAGGTTTTGGAATAATTTCGCGCCTGCAACCACACCGGAAGCACAATAAATCGTGAAGAATGCCAAGATGATTGTTGCAGACACAATTTTTAAGAGATTATGTGATGTGCCAAAGCGATGGTGGAAATATTCCGGTAATGTGAGCGCATTGTTGTTAAATTCGGTATAGATCCGCAAACGACCCGCCACGAGTAACCAGTTAAAATAAGCTCCGAGAATTAAACCAATGGCGATCCAACCTTCTACAAGCCCAGAAACATAAACAGCTCCCGGTAAGCCCATTAATAGCCAGCCTGACATATCAGATGCGCCAGCAGACATGGCTGTCACAAAACTTCCGAGTTTACGGCCACCTAAAATATAATCGGATAAGTTGTTTGTGTAATAATAGGCAAGGACACCGATTAAAATCATGCCGAAAATATAAATACTAAAAGTAATAAGTGTTGGGTCTAAACCAAACATTAAATACACCAAAAAAAGTCATGAAAATTTGAGAAAGGTCATATTTTACCTTATTTGGGTCTATTATTCTATTTTCCTTTTCGATAGACTTATACCATTAAAACTAAGGTCGAAAAAATGGATTCTGTTGAATTATTAATGAATGTTACGCCCAATGAAACCCGCGTTGCGTTGGTGGAAACGGGCGTTTTAAAAGAAGTTCATATTGAACGTCAAGCCAAACGTGGCATCGTGGGGAATATTTATAAAGGGCGAGTAACCCGAGTTTTACCGGGGATGCAGTCCGCGTTTGTGGATATCGGTTTAGAAAAAGCGGCATTTTTACATGCCTCCGATATTGTTTCACATACCGAATGTGTGGATGTGAACGAGCAAAAGCAATTCCGAGCAAAAAGTATTTCTGAACTCGTACGCGAAGGACAGGATATCGTAGTACAAGTGGTAAAAGATCCTTTGGGCACCAAAGGTGCAAGATTAACCACCGATATTACATTGCCTTCTCGTTATCTCGTCTTTATGCCAGAAAATAGCCATGTTGGTGTCTCACAACGTATTGAAAGTGAAGAAGAACGCGCAAGACTAAAAGCGTTAGTTGAGCCTTTTTGTGATGAGTTAGGCGGCTTTATTATTCGTACCGCCACCGAAGGTGCAACGGAAGAAGAGTTACGTCAAGATGCTGAATTTTTAAAACGTTTATGGCGTAAAGTGCTTGAACGTAAAGGCAAATATCCAACGTGCTCTAAAATTTATGGCGAACCCGCATTACCACAGCGTATTTTACGTGATTTTATCGGTGCTAATTTAGAGAAAATTCATATTGATTCCAAACTTTGTTTTAACGAAGTGAAAGAATTTACCGATGAGTTTATGCCGGAATTAAGTGAAAAATTGATGCTTTATACGGGCAATCAACCGATTTTTGATATTTATGGCGTAGAACGTGGTATTCAAAATGCACTTGAAAAACGCGTGAATTTAAAATCGGGCGGCTATCTCATTATTGAGCAAACCGAAGCCATGACGACCATTGATATCAATACAGGTGCTTTCGTTGGACATCGAAATTTAGATGAAACGATTTTTAACACCAATATTGAAGCCACTAAAGCCATTGCACAGCAACTGCAACTGCGTAATTTAGGCGGAATTATCATTATTGATTTTATTGATATGCAAACCGATGAGCATCGCAATCGCGTGATTGAATCCTTGGAAGAGGCCCTATCGAAAGATCGCGTAAAAACGAATGTAAATGGTTTTACTCAACTTGGTTTAGTGGAAATGACGCGTAAACGTACTCGCGAAAGTTTAGAGCACGTTTTGTGTGATGAATGCCCAACTTGTCAAGGTCGTGGACGCGTGAAAACCGTCGAAACAGTATGCTATGAAATTATGCGTGAGATCATTCGCGTTAACCACTTATTTTCGAGTGAACAATTTGTGGTTTATGCCTCTCCAGCTGTGGCGGATTACTTAATCAAAGAGGAATCGCACGGTTTATTGCCAGAGATCGAAATGTTCATCAGTAAACAGGTTCAAGTCAAAACAGAGCAGTACTACAACCAAGAACAATTTGATGTAGTAGTGATGTAAAAGACAAAAGTGCGGTCAAATTCGACCGCACTTTTTACTTTAACTATTTCAATCTTTCTAGCTGCTGAATAATGACTTTATCTGGTTGTGATTGGATTTTTCGCATACGTATAAAGAGTAAAGCGGCAGCAATGGTTAAGGCAATGATAAACGCGACCCAGAAACCTTTTGCGCCGATGCTTGGAACAATCCAATCTGTTCTTGAAAGAATATACCCAACGGGGATACCTACGCCCCAATAAGCAAGTAACGTGATATAAAGGATAATTTTAGTGTCTTTATAGCCACGTAAAATACCGCTCACAACGACTTGCACCGAATCTGAGAATTGATAAATTGCAGCTATCGTTAATAAGCTTCCCGAAAGAGCAATCACCGTTGTGTTATCGCCAACAATTAATGCCGCAATTTTATCGCTAAATAACCAAATAACCAAAGCTAATCCCGTTGCCACAATTAAGCCAAGAATAATAGCAGCGTAAGCCATTATTTTGGCTTTTTGCGGCGCGTGATTACCCAGTTCTTGCGCCACTAAAATGGTTGCAGCCATCGCAATAGACATTGGGAACATAAAGGCTACGGCACTGGTGTTTAAGGCAATTTGGTGGCTGGCGACCACATCCGCACCTAATGGGGAAAGTAATAAACTACTTAAGGCAAAGAGTGAGACTTCACTGCACAGCGCAATGGCAATAGGCAAGCCAAGTGCGGTCAATTTTTTCAGTGTTTTGATATCTGGCTTTTCAATAATCTTTTCAAAGACTTTTAAACTACGCTCATTATAGTTTTTGGCCGAATAGGTAATCATCAAAATTGCCATCGCCCAGTTGACAATAGCTGTTGCCACACCACAACCGACACCGCCTAATGCAGGTGCACCAAATTTGCCGTAAATAAACATATAATTCAGTGGAATATTCAGCATTAATCCCATGAAGGTAATCACCATGGCGGGTTTGGTCTTAGCAATGCCATCATTTAAACAGCGGAAATTAATTAGCAATAAATAGGCAGGCAAGCCCCATACCATCGCACGCAAATAATTCATCGTCACATCTGCCATATGGGCATTCATATTCATAAACTGTAATATGAAATCATTATGATAGATGATGAGAGCAAGGGGAATCATCACTAAAAATGAAATCCAAAGGCCTTGTCTTACTTGGTGAGCAATGCGATGGCGCTGCCCTGAACCATTTAAATAGGAAATTGTTGGTGGCAAGGCGAGTAATAATCCTTGCCCGAAAAGTACCAAAGGTAGCCAAATAGAGGCACCAATACCGACACCGCCGACATCAGCCGAGCTTACACGCCCCGCCATAATCACATCCACGGTACCCATGCCAGTTTGAGCTAACTGGGCAAGCCCGATAGGTGTCGCAATTCGGATAAGTTTTTTAATATCAATACGGTATTGAGAAAAAAGACGAGAATTCATAAATTTGCTATAATATTGGAAAAATTTTTAATGAAGGAATAATAATGTTTACAGGTATTGTACAGGGCATCGCCCAAATTCATGCAATTAAAGACAGTGATAATTTTAGAACACAGATCGTAAAATTACCAGCTGAAATGCGAAAAGGCTTAGAAATAGGTGCATCAGTGGCGAATAACGGCGTGTGCTTAACGGTGACTGAAATTCACGACGATCTTGTAAGCTTTGACTTAATGCAAGAAACTTTGCGCATCACCAATCTCGGCAGCTTAAAAGCAGGGGATTTTGTGAATATCGAACGTGCAATGCAAATGGGTGCAGAAATTGGTGGGCATATTTTATCTGGTCACGTTTATTGTACCGCAAGCGTTTCACAAATTATCGAAAGCGAAAACAATCGTCAGGTTTGGTTTAAATTACCAACTAAAGACGTGATGAAATATATACTGACCAAAGGTTTTATTGCGATTGACGGTATCAGCCTCACTATCGGTGAGGTGAAAGGCGATGAATTCTGCGTTAATTTAATTCCGGAAACCTTACACAGAACCCTGATTGGCAAACGCCAAATTGGCGATTTAGTGAATATCGAAATTGATCCACAAACACAGGCGATTGTGGATACGGTAGAACGATATTTAGCAGCTAAAGCTTAATGAGAATAAAAAAGTGCGGTAGAAAACAATGTTGTTTTTTACCGCACTTTTTATTGTATGAGGTTAGTTAGTTTTGGACTTCTTCGCTTTTTTCCATTTCCAAAATAAGAAAACCGCTAATGCACCAACAAGGATATAAATTACAAGCTGACCTTTTTGGATTTGTTCGTGTAACCAATCTAAGTTTCTTGCGCCAAATTCGCCAAGATAAACCCAAATTGGTACGGAAATAATAGCCGCACAGAAATCAATTAATACGAAGCGCGTATAGCTAACGCGGCGGGTGATGCCTGATACCATGTAAATTGGCGCGCGTAATCCTGGAAGGAAGCGAGCCACAAATAAAACACGGTTGCCGTATTGGGCAAATTTTTCACGCACCATTTTTAAGCGTTGTAAGGTGAGCACTTTGCGCATTGGACGGAAACGAAGAATTCGGGTGCCGTAAATGCGACCAAGCCAATACATACAAGAGTCACCAGCAAGTACGCCAATCATACTGACTAATAACATTAAATGGGAGTTTACACTTTCAGGATAAAGACCAGCAATTACGCCACCGGATACGAGCGTGATATCTTCCGGAATGGGTACACCAAAGCCACAAATAATAAGAACAAATAGCACCGCCCAATAACCGTAATCGGTAAAAAAGCTGATAAGAAATTCCATTTGAAACCCACTTACAATCAGTTAGTTAAAATTAATTAAAAATTGGGGCTTATTTTAATCGCTTTGCCTTGAAAAGCCTAGAAAAAAATTGCTGTGTAAATTTGCAATGTGGGGCTGAATATTTTATAATCCGTCGCTCTCAAAGTTTGTCTTTGAGCAAATTTAGGAAAATTGCTGGGTCGCCTGCAATTTTTTATTTTAAACTTTTAATCAAGAGAACATTAAAATGGCATTTAAATTTAACGCTGAAGTTCGTCAAGCGCAAGGTAAGGGTGCGAGCCGCCGCCTGCGTCACAACGGTCAAATCCCTGCAATCATTTATGGTGGCAGCGAAGCACCTGTTTCAATCATCTTAAATCACGATGAATTAAACAACGCACAAGTTCACGATTCTTTCTATAGCGATGTAATCACTTTAGTGGTTGAAGGTAAAGAAGTTGCAGTGAAAGTTCAAGCAATGCAACGTCACCCATTCAAACCAAAATTGGTTCACATTGACTTCAAACGTGCTTAATTTTTAGCTTGTGATAAGAACACCAATAATGATGAGTTATTGGTGTTTTTTCTTTTCGGGCAAAGTGCGGTCAAATTTGAAATCGTTTTAGGAGTATTTTCCAATGAAGATAGCCTTAGGCATTGAATATAACGGAAAACAGTATTGTGGCTGGCAGCGACAAGAGAAAGTGCGCAGTGTACAAGAAGAATTAGAAAAAGCGTTATCTTTCGTGGCAAATGAAAAAATTGAAGTGTTTTGTGCGGGCAGAACAGACTCTGGTGTGCATGGCACGGGGCAAGTGGTGCATTTTGAAACTACAGCAGTTCGTCCTGAAAAAGCATGGGCATTTGGTACTAATGCGAATTTGCCTGATGACATTTCAGTGAGTTGGGCAAAAGTGGTGGATGATGAATTTCATGCCCGTTTTTCGGCAACAGCTCGTCGTTATCGTTATATCTTGTATTGCAATAAATTACGTTCAGCCATTTTGCCAGAAGGGATTACCCATTGCCATTTAGATTTGGACGAAAAGAAAATGCACCAAGCGGGGCAGTTTTTATTGGGCGAAAATGATTTTTCCTCTTTCCGCGCAGCGCAATGTCAATCAAATACCCCTTGGCGAAATGTGCATCATTTAAATGTGGTGCGAAAAGGGCAATACATTATTGTGGATATTCAAGCCAATGCTTTTGTGCATCATATGGTACGCAATATCGTGGGAAGCTTGATTGAAGTCGGTGCTGGTAATCAACCTGTTGAGTGGATGAAATGGTTGTTAGAGCAAAAAGATCGTAAATTAGCCGCTCCAACAGCGAAACCAGAAGGCTTATATTTAGTGAATGTCATTTACCCTGAAAAATTTGCGATTCCACAGAAAAATTTAGGCCCATTGTTTTTAGAAGATAATCTCATCTGACTAGCAAATTTCGCTAAATTATGATTAAATACGCAAACTTTTCTCGTTAATAAAAAAGGTAAAAAATGAGCTGGATTGATAAAATTTTTAGCAAAGGAACCTCTTCCTCTGCATCACGTAAAGCAAACGTGCCAGAAGGGGTTTGGACAAAATGTACCTCTTGCGAACAAGTCCTTTACGGCGAAGAAGTAAAACGTAATTTACATGTTTGCCCCAAATGCGGCCATCATATGCGCATTGATGCTCGTGAACGCCTTTTAGCCTTATTAGATGAGGGTTCAAGCCAAGAATTGTCGGCTGATTTAGAACCAAAAGATATTCTTAAATTTAAAGATTTAAAAAAATATAAAGATCGTATTACTGCTGCACAAAAAGAAACCGGTGAAAAAGATGCGTTAATCACAATGACGGGTACACTTTACAACATGCCTGTAGTCGTTGCCGCATCTAACTTCAGTTTCATGGGCGGTTCAATGGGCTCTGTTGTGGGTTCAAAATTTGTAAAAGCGGCAGAAAAAGCAATTGAATTAAACTGTCCATTTGTATGTTTCTCTGCAAGTGGCGGTGCACGTATGCAAGAAGCTCTTTTCTCATTAATGCAAATGGCGAAAACCAGTGCGGTATTAGCGAAAATGCGTGAAAAAGGTGTGCCGTTTATTTCGGTATTAACGGATCCGACATTAGGTGGTGTATCTGCAAGTTTTGCGATGTTAGGTGATGTGAACATCGCTGAACCAAAAGCATTAATCGGTTTTGCAGGCCCACGAGTTATTGAACAAACCGTACGTGAAAAATTACCAGAAGGCTTCCAACGTAGTGAATTCTTACTCGAGAAAGGGGCGATTGATATGATTGTGAAACGTTCAGAAATGCGTTCAACCCTTGGAAACCTTTTAAGCAAACTCACCAATCAACCTTCACCTTTTGTTGAAGTAGAAGTTGTTGAACATGAGTAATACAATGAATTTAAAAGCCACTTCGCCACTCGCTGAGTGGCTTTCTTATTTGGAAAACAGTCACTTTAAAGCTATTGATTTAGGGCTGGATCGTATTAAATCCGTGGCAGAAGAATTGGATCTTTTGAATCCCGCGCCTTATGTGATCACGGTGGGGGGCACAAATGGCAAAGGCACGACTTGTCGTTTGCTTGAAACTATTTTGTTAAATCACGGTTTGCGTGTGGGCGTGTATTCCTCACCTCATTTATTGCGTTATAACGAACGTGTTCGTATTCAAAATCAAGACTTGCCAGATGAAATGCATACCGCTTCTTTTGATTTCATCGAAAAGCATAAAACGCAGTCTCTCACTTATTTTGAATTTAGTACGTTGTCGGCTTTGCATTTATTTAAACAAGCGAAGCTTGATGTCGTGATTTTAGAAGTGGGGCTTGGTGGGCGTTTGGATGCAACGAATATTGTTGATAATGATCTGGCGGTTATCACCAGTATTGATATTGATCATACAGATTTTCTAGGTTCAAATCGCGAAGAAATTGGCTTTGAAAAAGCGGGGATTTTCCGTGCGAATAAACCGGTTGTGATTGGCGAACCCAATGTCCCGCAACCTATGCTAGAACAAGCTGAGAAATTACATTGCCACGTTTCACGCCGAGATGTCACTTGGTCGTTTAAAGCTAATGAGCAAACTTGGATGTGGCAGAGCAACAAAGTGCGGTTAGAAAATCTGCCGTTTTGCCAAATTCCATTAGCTAATGCGGCAACCGCTTTGGCTGCTGTTGAGCAGATGCCTTTTGATATTTCTGTCGATACCATTAAACGTTCATTAATTGAGGTGGAATTGGTGGGTCGTTTCCAACAATTGAAAGGTAACCAATTAGAAAAATTGGCAGAACGCTTGAATGTATCCTATTCACAGTTGCCAAAAGTGATCATCGATGTTGGGCATAATCCTCATGCAGCAAAATATTTAGCCGAAAAATTGACTGCACTTAAGACACAAATATCAGGGCGAATTATTGCCGTTTGCGGTATGTTAAAAGATAAAGATGCCGAGTCGGTGTTTACCCAACTTACTTCCGTTATTGACCTATGGCATTGTGTCACATTAGGTGGTTACCGTGGTCAATCAGGTGATGACTTAAATGCAAAATTAACATCAGTTTGTCCATCAGCAAAAAGTGTTTCTGAAGATTCTGTAGTTGAAGGTGTGCAAAGTGCGGTTAAAAATGCAGATAAAAATGACATTGTGCTGGTATTTGGATCCTTCCACACCGTAGGGGAATTTTTAGAATATTTAGCATAATGGGTATGAAAAATAATAAAGGCTGGTTTTGATCAGCCTTTTGTTTTTTAAAGTGTATTATGGAGGTAATTGCTTAATTCTGAGTATTGGAATGTAAATCCACAATCTAGCAAATGTTTTGGATAGGCATTCTGACTGTCTAATAGAATGCAAGCGCGCTCGCCTAGAATAGTAGTTAATAAAAATTGAGGTACTTGAG
>CAJLFU010000003.1 GCA_905205995.1 uncultured Haemophilus sp.
TTTTAAGTAAGCCAACCGTGACTACACCAAGAGAAAGACAACTGTGTGCGATAATTCCTAAAAGGGTATCCACTGAAAATTGCGTGTTACTTTCGAGCCAAACCATTAATACGGCGAGAATAATCGTCAAAATTACAATGGCAACATAAGGATTAATTTGTAGGAAAATCCCTAATGCCACACCAAGCAAGGCTGAGTGGGAAAGGGTATCACCAAAATAAGCCATTTTACGCCACACCACAAAGGCACCTAGTGGTGCGGTAATTAAGGAAAGCAGTAAGCCCGTAAGCAAGGCGGGAAATAAAATCTCAAACATGATTTTTCCTTATTGTTGGCATTCTGATGGATTGGCGCTGCAACTACAAACATCACCGTGCATATTATGATGGTGATTATGATGGTGCGTATAAAAACCCACATTTTGTGAGATTTGATTGCCCCAAAGACGCATAAATGTTGGATCATTCGATAGGCTTTCTGGTGTGCCGGCACAGCAAATGTGTTGATTGATGCACAACACTTCTTTACTGTCCGCCATCACGATATGCAAGTCATGGGAAACCATTAAAACCGCACAGTTTAAGGTTTGTTGAGTACGGTGAATCAGCTGATAAAGTTCAGCTTGACCATTAATGTCCACCCCTTGAGTGGGTTCATCTAGCACCAGTAAATTGGGTTTATTCAAAATCGCACGGGCCAATAATACACGTTGCATCTCGCCACCAGAGAGTTTTTGCATATTATTTTTTCTCAAATGAGTGATAGAGAGTTGCTCAAGTGCGGTTGATATTTCTTGCGTTTTAACCCCTTTTTTGAGTGCAAGAAAACGCTCAACCGTCATTGGTAAGCTGTGATCGAGGTGAATTTTTTGTGGGACATAGCCAATTCTTACATTAGCGCTATAAATCACCTCACCAGATGTTGGCGTTTGTAATTTTAATAAGGTTTTTAAGAGGGTCGATTTTCCTCCACCATTTGGCCCAACAATGGTGATAATGGAATTGGGATAAATGCTGAGATTAATATCCCGCAATGCCGTCTTTTGTTCAAAGACCACATTGATATTTTTCAGTGTAATTAATGGTGTGGGTTGGGCTGGTTGAATGGCGTGAATCTGCATAATTCCCCCTTTAAAAATAGCTCACTAAAATAGCTCATTTCCGCCTTTTTCTCAAGAAATTCCGACTATGCCTAATATTTAGGCATAAGATTTTACATTTTTAGGGTAAAATGAATTTTTTCCAGAGTTTGTAGTCTGAAAAACGAAAATCTTTTTTACTCACTTTAAAGGTATCAAATGGTTCAACACGTTAAATTAGCCAGAGATAGACGGAAACGAAAATCCCGCATAAAAGCGGCGATTTTTTTCGCCGCACTTTTGCTTATTTTAACGGGTATTTTCCTCGCCTTTAAAGATACTGCTGATTATGATCCTTCTCTGCAAAGTAATCTTGAGCCAGAGATGGTAGATAACGTTCAATATCAATCTCTTACACCTGAAAAAACGGAATCGACCACTCCTCAATCTCAAGAAGGCGAACATCCTGAAACTAAGCAGAATGCGAATACGGAAGATGCAACCTCTTATGATGATGAACTTCAAGCCAAAGATGATGAAGTCGATGAAATCAAACCACAATTTGACGATCTCAATGATTTACCAAAAGATGCACAAGATGCGCTGAGTGGTATTTTAGATGTGGCCGATCAAGCATTACGTATTACTGATCAATTTAGCCATACCGTAGTACGTGGCGATTCATTAAAAGATGTATTAGAGCTTTCTGGTTTGGAAGATGATACGGCGAAAGATTTGATTGCTGCGTATCCTGAATTAAAAACGCTGCGCGCAGGTCAACAGTTCTATTGGATTTTAGATAAAGAAGATCAACTGGAGTATTTAAACTGGTTGGTATCTGAAAAAGAAGAGCGCATTTATGAGCGTACTGAAGACGGCAAGTTTAAACGCCAGATCTTAGAGAAGAAAAGTATTTGGAAGAAAGAGGTGCTAAAAGGCACGATTAACGGATCCTTTGCGTCAAGTTTACGTGATTTAGGTTTGGATGGTCGTCAAATCAGCCAATTAAGTTCTGCATTACAATGGCAGGTAAGCCTCCAAAAACTCAGTAAAGGGACCAAGTTTGCGATTTTAGTGTCTCGTGAATACTTAGGCGATAAATTAACGGGGCAAGGTAACGTTGAAGCTATTCATATTATAGCGGATGGTAAGAGTTATTACGGTATTCAAGCGGCGAATGGTCGTTATTACGATAAACAAGGGGAAACTCTTGGTAAAGGCTTTGCGCGTTATCCATTGCAACGTCAAGCGCGTATTTCGTCACCATTTAACCCAAATCGTCGCCATCCGGTAACAGGACGTGTTCGTCCGCATAAAGGGGTAGACTTTGCCGTAGCACCAGGTACACCAGTTATTGCACCAGCTGACGGTGTGGTGGAAAAAGTGGCTTATCAGGCCGGTGGTGCAGGACGTTATGTGGTGATACGCCATGGTCGTGAATATCAAACGGTGTATATGCATTTAAGTCGTGCTTTAGTTCGAGCGGGGCAAGCAGTGAAGAAAGGGGAGCGCATTGCATTAACCGGTAATACGGGTATTTCAACAGGTCCTCACTTGCACTACGAGTTTCATATTAATGAGCGTGCGGTGAATCCACTTACGGTGAAATTACCGGGTACCAGCAGCGGTATGGCAACGGCAGAGCGTAAGCAATTCTTAGTCCGAGCAAAAGAAGTTGAAAGAACATTAAAATTATAGCGAATAAAGTGCGGTCAAATTTGACCGCATTTTTTATACGACTAAAAATTAGCCGGAAGCTGACCGCACTTCATCTTTTCTCTTTTCCTTCAATATGCTATTCTTTTTACATTTTAGAATTATTCTCATTTTTATGATTAAGCGACGTTATCTGATTTTTCTTTTGATCGTGCTTTCCTTTGTCTCACTTTTTCTCGGGGTAAGCACTGTTAATTTGCAAGGGTTACTGAATTTTGAAGGTAATCAATGGCAGATATTTTTCATCAGCCGAGTGCCTCGTTTAATCAGTATCTTGATTGCTGGTGCATCCTTAAGTATTTGTGGTTTAGTGATGCAGCAACTCAGTCGAAACCGATTTGTTTCTCCCACCACGGCGGGCACCATGGATAGTGCTAGATTAGGGATTTTAATGGCGATGCTGTTTTTCCCAACGGCTTCAATGTTGTTAAAAACGACCATTGCGGTCATCGTGTCTTTCCTTGGCACATTGTTATTTATGACGATTCTATCCCGTTTGAAATTCAAGGATACGATTTTTGTGCCCTTAGTGGGTATTATGTTCGGTAATATCATCAGTTCAATTACCGCCTTTATTGCTTACAAAGAAGATTTATTACAAAACTTATCCGGATGGCTACAAGGGGATTTCTCGCTTGTGATGTCAGGGCGTTATGAATTGTTGTATTTCAGTATTCCTACACTCATCGTGGCTTATTTATTTGCGCATCGTTTTTCTATTGTCGGGATGGGGAAAGATTTTGCGGTTAATCTAGGTCTAAATTACAACCAGGTACTTTATCTCGGATTGCTCATTGTGGCGGTCGTATCTTCGATTATTATCGTATCTGTTGGCGTGATCCCTTTCTTAGGGTTAATTATTCCGAATATCGTCACACTTTATTTGGGTGATAACTTAAAGAAAGTGTTATCTCATACGGCCTTGCTAGGCGCTGTATTTGTTTTATTTTGCGATATTTTAGGTCGAAGTGTGATTTATCCTTATGAGATTTCCATTAATGCTGTAGTTGGTGTATTTGGTAGTGGTATCTTCTTATTTTTACTATTGAAGCGGTATAGAAATGGCTAAGAAATCTTCTTCTCAACTGATTGTATTGTCGTTGTTAGCCATTGTTTCTCTTGCACTTTATTTAGGCTACAACTTACCGAACCGTTGGCAATATGCCTTGGAAAATCGTGCCTTATCCTTAATTGCGATTGTGATTACAGGCGCGGCAATTGCACTTGCTACGATGATTTTCCAAACGGTTGTGAATAACCGAATTCTCACGCCGAGTATTTTGGGTTTAGATTCTCTGTATTTGCTGATTCAAACGACGATTATTTTCCTTTTCGGTTCGAGCACATTGCTTTCCATGAATTCGATTGCATTGTTTGTCTTGTGTACGGGATTAATGATGGCCTTTTCATTAGTGCTTTATCACTTCCTGTTTAAGAAAGAAAACCAAAATATTTTCTTCTTGTTGCTTGTCGGGATTATTTTCGGCACCTTCTTTGGTAGCTTAACGACGTTTATGGAAGTGTTGATTGATCCAAATGAATTCCAGATCGCTCAAGATATTGGCTTCGCCAGTTTCAACCGAATCAATACACAAATCTTGTGGGTCGCATTAGCCATTTTAGTCGCGACGATTGTTTTCAGTTTGAAATATTGGCATTGCTTTGATGTGTTGGCGTTAGGCCGAGAAAATGCCATTAACTTAGGTATCGATTATCAAAAGACCTTAAAAGTCCTATTAATTCTCGTGGCAATTTTAACGTCAGTGTCGACCGCACTTGTTGGCCCACTTACTTTCCTTGGGTTATTAGTGATGAACGTGACCTTTGAATTTGTTCGTGATTATCGCCACAAAGTCCTTATTCCTGCCGCGATGTTAATTTCCATCATAACTTTGGTTTTAGGGCAATTATTAGTGACCCATATTTTTACGTTCCGCACAACATTAAGCATCATCGTTAATTTTGTCGGCGGTGTGTATTTTATTTATTTGTTATTAAGAGCAAACAAAAAATGGCAATAGAAATTCGCAATGTTACGAAAAGTTACGGAAGCAAAAAGGTGGTGGATAATGTGTCCGTCACCATTCCTACAGGGAAAATTACGTCTTTTATCGGGCCGAATGGCGCGGGGAAGAGTACGGTGCTGTCTATTATGAGCCGTTTGTTGAATGCTGATAGTGGCGAGATCTATCTCAACGGTGAATTACTCAACCGTAAGAAAAGTAGTGATATTGCGAAACAACTTGCGATTTTAAAGCAAACTAACAACATTAATTTGCGTCTAACCATTGAAGATTTAGTTGCTTTCGGGCGTTTTCCTTATAGCAAAGGAAACTTAACCCAAACTGACCGCACTTTTATTGATAATGCCATTGCCTATATGAATTTAGATGATATTCGTCATCAATATATCGATAATTTAAGTGGTGGTCAGCGCCAACGTGCTTATATTGCGATGACACTGGCACAAGATACTGATTATATTTTGTTGGATGAACCACTAAATAATCTGGATATGAAACATTCAGTGCAGATCATGCAAGTTTTGCGTAAATTAGCGACAGAACTCAACAAAACCGTGGTGATTGTGATTCATGATATTAATTTCGCCTCTTGTTATTCAGACTATATTGTTGCCATGAAAAATGGAAAATTAGTCCAACAAGGTGAAGTTAACTACATTATGCAATCAACCGTATTACAAGATATTTATGATATGTCGATTCCAATTCAGGATATCGACGACCATAAAATTGCCGTTTATTTTAGATAAGTAAGGAAATCTTTATGAAAAAAACATTATCAACTTTAGCGCTTTCACTCTTTGCATTTGCTGGTATTGCACAAGCTGCGGATATTACCGTTGAAAATGCTGCTGGAAAACAAGTCGTGCCACAAAATCCACAACGTGTGGTGGTTCTCGATTTTTGTGCAGCTGATACGCTTCGTGCATTAGGTGTGCAAGATAAAATTGTGGGCTTCCCACAAAGCGGAAAAATTCCAAACTATCTTTCAGAATTTGCAGACAAAAAATATAAAAATGTCGGCGATTTGAAAGAACAATCATTGGAGCAAATTAACGAGCTCAATCCGGATTTGATCATCGCGTCTAAGCGTCAAGAAAAAATGATCGACAAATTTAAAGAAATCGCCCCGGTATTTAATGTTGAAAATGACTACAATAATTACTACCCGAGTTTTCAACAAAATGTGACCGCACTTGGTCAGATCTTTGGTAAAGAAAATGTAGCAAAAGAGAAATTATCTGCGTTAGACAGTAAAGTTGCGCAAGTTGCGAAAGACGCACAAAGCAAAACCGCACTATTGGTGTTGGTTAATGAAAGTAAAATCAGTGCTTTTGGTGATGGTTCTCGCTATGGCATGGTGTATCAAAAATTTGGTTTTAAACCGATTGATGACAGCATCAAATCGTCTACGCATGGACAAAGCGTTGGTTTTGAATATATCTTAGAAAAAAATCCAGACTTTTTACTCGTCGTGGATCGTACAGCAGCCATTACAGAAAAAGCCAACAATGCGCAAAAAGTATTGGATAACGATATCATCAAACAAACCAAAGCGTATAAAGATGGACACATTGTGTATCTTGATGCAGCCAATTGGTATCTTGCGTTTGGTGGCTTAGAAAGCATGGAAATCATCGCACAAGAACTTGATCGTGCAGTGAAAAAATAATACGAAAAATTATTTAAAAGGGCAGTCAAGGATTGCCCTTTTTATATGTAAATTAATCTTTACACATATCAATAAACTCCCTATCATATCGGCATCATTCAATAAAATTGAGCTTATTTTATGCTGACATTTAATCCACAAGATCCGTTCTCTTGCTTTGTCACTCAAAGCCTTTCCATGAAAAGTGCGGTTGAAAATGCGCAACGTTTTGCGATGTTTGATGTGCCGCTTTTAATTCAGGGTGAAACGGGCACGGGTAAAGATTTATTAGCAAAAGCTTGCCATTTTGCGAGCTTGCGTCGTGAGAAAAAATTCATTGCAGTAAACTGTGCAGGCCTGCCGGATGAAGATGCGGAAAGCGAAATGTTTGGGCGTAAAGTGGGTGACAGTGAAACCATCGGTTTTTTTGAATATGCTAACGAAGGCTCGGTGTTGTTAGATGGCATTGCCGAGCTTTCATTAAGTTTACAGGCAAAATTATTGCGTTTTTTAACGGATGGTTCTTTCCGTCGAGTGGGTGAAGAAAAAGAACATCATGCAAATGTTCGGGTGATTTGCACTTCACAAGAACCGATGGAAAAGCTGTTAGAACAAGGGAAATTGCGCAGTGATTTATTCCATCGCTTAAATGTCTTAGCACTAAATGTACCGCCATTGTGTGAGCGAGTTGAAGATATTCAGCCTTTAACGGACGGTTTTTTACAAGAAATTAGCATGCAGCTTAAGATTCCAATGCCGCAATATGATGCTGATTTTTTGAATTATTTGAAAGGGCAGCCTTGGCAAGGCAATGTGCGAGAGCTTTACAATGTCTTGTATCGTGCCTGTTCCTTAGCGAAAAATAACCAGCTTGATATTGAAAGTTTAAATTTAAAACCCGTACAAAGTACGGTCATTTCTGCAGATGATTTTGGAGAGCAAACCCTGGATGAGATCATGGGACAATATGAGGCGAGTGTATTGCGTGCTTTTTATGCTCAGTATCCAAGTACTCGAAAATTGGCACAACGATTAGGCGTATCACACACGGCGATCGCCAATAAATTAAAACAATACGGTATTAGTAAATAATTTCTGACAGTTTAGGGAATTGTTTACAAAGTTTGAGCCATTCAACTTTATCAATTTGTACATTGAGGATAAATTCGCCTTCATCTGAAATTTGTTCGTGACGAATGCTATCTAATTGATAGAGCGCGTGGCGAATTTTGCCCTCTTGTGGGCGCAGAGTGAGGGTGAAAGAAAGTATCTCATTTTTCAACCGCACTTTAATGGCTTCAAGTAGCAGCTCTAATCCTTCACCTGAATGTGCTGAAAGGTAAACGGCAACAGGCTTATTCTCGTCATCATATTCAATATGGGGCGCCACATTTTCCAATAAATCAATTTTGTTATACACAAGCAAAGCTGGCACTTTATCAGCCTTAATTTCTTCCAATACTAAATTCACGGCTTCAATATTTTCGATCTTTCGAGCGTCTGACGCATCAATGACGTGCAATAACAAACTGGCTTCTACCGTTTCTTGCAACGTAGATTTAAAGGCTGAAACTAAATCATGGGGAAGTTGGCGAACGAAACCAACGGTATCGGCGAGAATGGCCGTACCAACATCTTGAATTTGTAAACGTCTTAATGTGGGATCAAGGGTGGCAAAAAGCTGATCCGCGGCATAGACATTCGATTGTGTGATGAAATTGAATAGTGTTGATTTTCCCGCATTGGTATAACCAACCAAAGAAATGGTAGGAATATCCGCTTTTTGTCGGGTTTGGCGATTTTGATTGCGTTGTTTTTCGACTTTCGCCAAACGATTTTGCAACTGCGCAATACGCACCTTGATTAAACGGCGATCCGTTTCTAATTGCGTTTCGCCTGGACCACGTAATCCAACCGCCCCTTTTTGCTGATCTAAGCCTGTTTTTCGACGAACTAATCGAGTCGATAAATGCTTGAGTTGGGCTAATTCAACTTGTAATTTCCCTTCGTGCGATCGGGCTCGTTGGGCAAAGATATCTAAAATTACCCCAGTGCGATCCACAACGCGGCATTGGCAGATGCTTTCTAAATTACGGGTTTGTGCAGGGGTTAATTGATGATTCACCAAAACAAGATCGGCATCTAAGGCTTTCACTGCATCTGCAATTTCTTGTGCTTTTCCTTCACCGATAAAATATTTTGCTTGTGGTGTCGCTCGGCTCGTGGTGATGATTTGTAAAATCTCAACATTGGCAGATTCCGCTAAAAGTTGGAATTCTTGCAGATCTTCAATGTTTTTATTTTGAGAAAAGAAAACATGCACGACGACAGCTTTATCTTTTGCCGATGGGCTATTGTCGCCTGTTTTAGATGACGAAAGTGCGGTTGAAACTTCAGGTGAATTTTCAACCGCACTTAAATTGATGAAATCATTCATTGTACAGAATTATTCTGCTTGTGTTTCTACTTCCGCTGCAGCGTCAGACGTTTGTGCTGCATGATGACCGCCGTTATTATTGTGGTGAGAAACAGAACGTGCTGGAACCACAGTTGAAATAGCGTGTTTGTACACCATTTGATTAACAGTGTTTTTTAATAAAATCACGAATTGGTCGAATGATTCGATTTGACCCTGTAATTTAATCCCATTAACGAGATAAATCGAAACAGGAATGCGTTCACGGCGTAACGCATTCAAATAAGGATCTTGTAATGATTGTCCTTTTGCCATTTTGCTATCCTTTGTTGTTATATGTTAATTAATGATAGAAACGAGTTGTCTCCATCACCAAATATAGCAATAAACATTTTTCTTGTCTATGGGTTTATCTCTTTGCTTTCACGCAGTTTTTTCAGAATTGTTTTCATTTTTTCATCTAGTTGTGCATTGAAACGTAATGTTTCGCCCGTTTTAGGGTGCTCAAAGCGAATAGAAAATGCATGTAAAAACAAGCGATTGAGTCCGAGATCTTGTATATATTTATCGAATTCTTTATCACCGTATTTATCATCCAGTGCAATCGGGTGACCGGCATATTGAGTATGAACTCGGATCTGATGGGTTCTTCCCGTTACAGGCGACGCTTTTACTAAGGTCGCATTTTGATAGCGTTCTTCGATGGCAAATCGCGTTTCTGAAGGTTTACCTTGCTCACTGACTTTAACGATGCGTTCACCGCTAGCTAGTTCATTTTTCAATAAAGGCGCTTGCACGACTTTTACATGAGATTGCCATTGTCCACGCACGAGTGCGAGATAATCTTTTTGTACGGTTTTAACACGAAGTTGTTCGTGTAAGTTGCGTAAGGCAGAGCGTTTCTTCGCGACTAATAAAATGCCGGATGTATCTCGGTCTAAGCGATGAACCAATTCTAAAAAACGGGCTTCAGGACGTAATGCACGCAAAGCTTCAATTACGCCAAAATTCAAGCCGCTCCCGCCATGAACCGCAATGCCAGAAGGTTTGTTCAATACTAATAAACAATCATCTTCAAAAATAATATGGCTTTCAAGGGAGGCGACTTTGTTCAGGTTTTTCGAAATTGGGGCAGTATTTTTTTCAGAAACACGAACAGGTGGTACACGCACCACATCGCCATTTTGCAATTTATATTCAGGTTTGATTCGCCCTTTGTTCACACGTACTTCGCCTTTACGCAGAATGCGATAAATCAAACTTTTTGGTACACCTTTTAATTTTGCCAATAAATAATTATCAATGCGTTGCCCTGCTTCGTCTTCAGAAATAGTGAGCATTTTGACGGATTGATTGATGATTTTTTCTTGTTTTTCAGTCATTGAATCTGTCCTTTAAAAATTGGGCTGAATCATATCACAATATCCCTGGTGATAATAGCAAGAATGCCTTGCTAATTTAGCCCTGAATGTGGATAATAGAGCGTCTTTCTGCGCCTAAAATTTGGCATTTAGAAAGCGATTTTGTATGTTGGTCAAAACTCAATGCGGCAAATGGCATAAGACATTGATAATCAACATGTTTTTCTTGAAGGTTGACGCTTCCTTGCAATGCGTAATTAACACATCGCATTGTTTTACGAAAATTGTCTTAGATAACAATTGAGTATGCTATCAATGCACCCAGCAACACACAGTCGTGAGATTGACTGTTCGCGAGAAACACGAGGTCGATGGCTAAGGTCAGTAAATCTGTAAAGTGCGGTTAATTTTCAAGGTATTTTAGATAATTCAAACGAGAAATTGACAATGAAAAGAATGTTAATCAATGCGACTCAAAAAGAAGAGTTGCGCGTTGCGTTGGTCGACGGTCAGCGTTTATTCGACTTGGATATTGAAAGTCCGGGTCATGAACAGAAAAAAGCCAATATTTACAAAGGGAAAATCACTCGCGTAGAGCCGAGTTTAGAAGCTGCTTTTGTGGATTATGGCGCAGAGCGCCATGGCTTCCTTCCTTTAAAAGAAATTGCCCGTGAGTATTTCCCTGCTGATTATGTGTTCCAAGGTCGTCCAAATATCCGTGATATTTTGACTGAAGGCCAAGAAGTGATCGTTCAGGTGAATAAAGAAGAACGTGGTAATAAAGGTGCGGCCTTAACCACTTTTGTTTCCCTTGCCGGTAGTTATTTGGTGATTATGCCAAACAATCCGCGTGCAGGCGGCATCTCTCGCCGTATTGAAGGCGATGAACGTATCGAATTAAAAGAAGCATTGAGTTCTTTAGATGTACCAGAAGGCGTTGGTCTTATCGTGCGTACAGCGGGTGTGGGTAAATCACCAGAAGAATTACAATGGGACTTAAAAGTACTTTTACATCATTGGGAAGCGATCAAACAAGCTTCACAAAGCCGTCCGGCGCCGTTCTTAATTCACCAAGAAAGTGACGTGATCGTTCGTGCGATCCGTGATTACTTGCGTCGTGATATCGGTGAGATCTTAATTGATAGCCCGAAAGTATTTGAAAAAGCGAAAGCACACATCAAACTTGTACGTCCAGATTTCATCAATCGTGTGAAACTGTATCAAGGTGAAGTGCCGCTATTTAGCCACTACCAAATTGAGTCACAAATTGAATCAGCCTTCCAGCGTGAAGTGCGTTTACCTTCAGGTGGTTCAATTGTCATTGATGTGACAGAAGCGTTAACGGCGATCGATATCAACTCGGCACGTTCAACTCGTGGTGGTGATATTGAAGAAACCGCATTAAATACCAACCTTGAAGCGGCGGATGAAATTGCTCGTCAATTACGTTTACGTGACTTAGGTGGTTTAGTGGTCATCGACTTCATCGATATGACACCTGTTCGTCACCAACGTGAAGTAGAAAACCGTATCCGTGATGCCGTGCGTCAAGATCGTGCACGTATTCAAATTAGCCGTATTTCTCGCTTCGGCTTATTGGAAATGTCGCGTCAGCGTTTAAGCCCATCATTAGGTGAGTCTTCTCACCATGTTTGCCCACGCTGTCAAGGTACAGGTAAAGTGCGTGATAATGAAAGTTTATCACTTTCTATCTTACGTTTAATCGAAGAAGAAGCGTTAAAAGAAAATACCAAACAAGTACACACTATCGTGCCTGTACAAATTGCGTCTTACTTACTTAACGAAAAACGTAAAGCTGTTCATAGCATCGAAAAACGCCATGATGTTGATATTATCGTGGTACCAAATGAAGCAATGGAGACGCCACATTTCAGCGTATTCCGTGTTCGTGAGGGCGAAGAGCTAAATGAATTGAGCTATAACTTAACGAAATTCCATGATGCACAAGACGATACATTTGTACCAGAAGAGTCTCTTGTTTCTCGCAATATCGAAACTGCAGCAGTGACCTCTGAGCAAGTGATGGAAAGTGCAGCAGTATCTTTATCGATTCCAACGGCTGCACCAGCACCAGTTGAGCGTAAATCGGAAGAACCGTCATTGTTTGCAAAAATTGTTGCCGCAATTAAAGGTTTATTTGCTTCTGAACCAAAAGAAGAAGAGAAAAACCAAAACAACCGCAACAATCGTAACAACAACCGTAATAATCGTCGCAATCAAGACCGTCGTAATAATCGCCGTTCTCGCAATAACGAAAACAGCGATAATGCGAAAAATACAGACGAAGAAAATGCGCGTCCAACTCGCGAGCGTGTAAATAATCGTCGTAATCGTCGTAATGCGAATGAAGAAGTGACATCTGAAAGTGCGGTTAATTTTGCTAATGTTTCTGATGATAATCGTCAAGAAGAAAAAGCAGAGAAACCGGTAGCAGAGCGTCGTCAACGTCGTGATTTACGTAAACGTGTTCGTATTGATGACAATGCAACTGATGTAAACGAGAATGTTATTAAAGCGGTTGAAGTACCCGTTGTTGAGACTATTCAAAATGAAGTGGTTGAAAACAATGTTGCTGATAATGCTGAAGATAAACCACGTCAAGAACGTCAGCGTCGTACTCCACGTCATTTACGTACATCGAATAATCAACGCCGTCGTCGTAATGAAGTGAAGTCACCAATGCCATTATTTGCGGCGGTTGCTTCACCAGAATTAGCAAGCGGTAAAGTTTGTGTCGATTATTCTGTTGTGAATGCAGCGAAAGAAAGCAATTTCTTATCTGTGGATGAATTGCTTGAGCAAGAAAAAACGAAAAAAGGTGTAATCACGCCTGCAACGGGTATTGTAGTGGAAGAACAACCGGTAAAAACTCAACCGGCTTTAGATTTCATTACTCAACCGGCAAATGAAGCAGTGCAACAGAAAGTGCAAGAATCATTAGAACGCTTGCATCATAAATCAGAACCTGTTGCTCAAGTCGAAACAGCTGAAGTTGAACCACAAGAAAAAACAGAATTTGTTCGTTCTTATGTGTTCACTGGTCGTGCAGGTACCATTTCAGCGGTACAACACACTAAAGCAGCGATGACACTAGCTAAAGCACCAGATGAAGAGTCTAAGCCATTCCCAATTGTAGAATGGACGGAGTCTCGCTATTACTTTAACGGTAAAGGCGCCGCAGGTCATCATAGTGCAATTAGCCACATTTACTCTGAATCGACACAAGCGAAAGCAGAGTAATATCTCAATAATAAAGACGGAGCCAGTAGGTTCCGTTTTTTATATTGTGTATTTTTAAAACATAGTGATTTAAAAGTAGTCAGTCAGATAATTTTTTTATTTTCTTGCTTGACGGGGTGGGGGAAAAAACGTATTATTCACCTCGCTTAAATCACGGAGGAATGGTCGAGTGGTTGAAGGCACCGGTCTTGAAAACCGGCGAGGGTTTACGCCCTCCGTGAGTTCGAATCTCACTTCCTCCGCCATCAAATTCAAAAAATCCCTAATCGAAAGATTTAGGGATTTTTGCTTTTCAGTCTATTAAAAAATATCTTATTTTTTGACCGCACTTTCTTGGGCCTCTTTAAAGGCAAGGTATTCTTCTAAGGTCTCAATCGCTTCTAAACATTTTTGACGGCGCGTTAAATAAATTGCCGCAGTTTGCTTATGCATATCTCGTTGAATATCTGTTTGAGCCGTATTAGCTTGTGCTTTAGCTTCTTCATGCTTTTCTGTAAGTTGCTGCAAGGCTTCATAATACTTTTCTAGACGCTCTCTAGGAGGGAGACGATGAATGCTATGTTGTGATTTACTACTTGCAATTTGTGGGTCTGTTATTTTTGGTTGAATGGGCTTTTTATGTTTGCGATTCATGGCTTCAGTCAATGCGGTACATTGCCCTAAAAGATGTTCTGCCATAAATACAATTTGCTCTTCATTTTGATGGGGGATATTAGATAGCTTAGTTAAGCTTTGTTGGATTTCTTTGAGATAAAAACCAACGGTTTCAAAATCTTCGGTAAATAAAGTGCGGTTAAATTTAGCATTGATTTTTTTATCTGAGTCAGCTTGATAGGCTTGAGTCAGTTGCTGTACTTTTTGCTCGAGCGTATTGAGTAATGATTGAATAGACATAAAAAAATCCCCGCATAATGTATGCAGGGATTATAACGATTAAAGGGTCATGGCTGCAATCCAACCGAACGCTAATAATGGGATATTGTAGTGAATAAAGGTTGGCACAACAGAATCCCAAATATGGTCGTGTTTACCATCTATATTCAAACCGGATGTTGGACCAAGTGTTGAGTCAGATGCCGGTGAACCCGCATCTCCTAATGCTGCAGCTACACCTACGATAGCTACTGTCGCAAGTGGTGAGAAACCAAAAGAGAGACAAAGTGGTACATAAATTGAGGTGATAATTGGTACAGTTGAGAAAGAAGAACCAATACCCATGGTAATCAATAACCCAACGAGTAACATTAAGAATGCCGCAACGCCTTTACTTTGAATCGCACCAGTTGAAAGCGCATCAACTAACTCTTTTACACCGCTTGTGGTATTAATCACATTAGCGAAACCAGACGCTGCAATCATAACAAAGCCGATCATCGCCATTAAACGTAAGCCTTGTTGGAAAATATCGTTACTTTCCTTGAGTTTGAAGATACCGAATACACCGAAAATTGCTAAACCGACTAAACCACCAATAATTGTAGAGCTTGTGAAAAGCTGAGTGGCAAAAGTCGCAACAATGGCGACCGCACTTGCGGTAATTTGGATAGGTTTAATGTTTGCAATGTGTTGTTCAATTTCAGTTGTAGTTGGTTCAGTCGTTGTTACAACATACTCGCGCGGTTTGCGATAGGTAACAAATACAGCAGTGAGTAAACCAAGAATCATACCAATCACAGGGATAAGCATAGCAAAAGAAACTTCACCTACACTGGTTTGTAAACCGAGTGGTGCACCAGCAAGATTGATATTTTTTACTAAAACGCTTTCGATAAAGATTTTCCCGAAACCGACAGGCAAGATCATATAAGTTGCGGTTAAACCAAAGGTAATAATACAAGCCACTGCACGACGATCGATTTTTAAACGGTTAAAAATAGAAAGTAACGGCGGCACAACAATCGGGATAAACGCAATGTGCACTGGGAGTAAGTTTTGGGATGAAATAGCGAATAAAAGTAAAATACTCAGTAGCGTATATTTAAACCAAGCTAAATTTTTTCCGGTTGGTGTTTTATTCATTCGGGTAATGATTTTGTAGGCAAGCAAATCAGTGATACCAGATTTTGAAATCGCAATGGCAAATGCGCCTAACATGGCGTAGTTCATCGCTACTTCAGCTCCACCACCTAAACCACCTGTAAAGGCTTCAATGGTTTTTCCTAAACCTAAGTCACCACACAAGCCTGCAGTCAGAGCGGAAATCACAAGTCCGATAACCACGTTTACGCGCAGCAAGCTTAACGCCAGTAGCACGACAATTGAAATAACAACGGGATTCGATAACATATTGTTGTTCCTTATTGATTAATTAAAAGAAAAAGGTCGCATAAAAGAAAATTGATTTAAGGTTAAATGTCGCATAGTAATAAACCCCTGTAAATTAATAATAAAACAAAACCCCTCGAAAGTTGCCTTCCGAGGGGTAAGATTTTTTTGATCTTTATCTTGTCAGCTCGGAAGAAATCTTCCAAGCACGCCAACAGCCTGAAAGATTATTCAGTTGAATGGCGATGATGGTGACGAAGGATAAAGTTCATTTGAAACTCTCTTATTTAGATAACTAAATTTAATTACTTTTTAAAATACGGTAAACCGGAAATGATTGCAAGTTTTTTTTCTAAAAAATTTTAAAAATTAAAGTGCGGTCTAATTTTCTACTGTTTTTTCCGCTTCATCTGTCTGAGCAATATGGGGAAATCCACCAAGATCTTTTAAGTGATTGACCATATAGCAAAATAATTCTGCGGTACGTTCGGTATCATATAGCGCTGAATGGGCTTGTTTGCCATCAAAAGGAATTTTTGCCGCTTGGCACGCTTTGACGAGCACCGTTTGCCCAAACATAAAACCAGCAAGCGTTGCCGTATCAAACATCCCAAAAGGGTGGAATGGATTGCGTTTTACTCCCGTACGTTCAGCCGCAGCCATCACGAAGCTTTGGTCAAAAGCCGCATTATGTGCCACGATGATAGAACGCTGACATTCTGCATCTTTTTGTCCACGACGCACCATTTGGAACAATCCCGTGATCGCATCTAATTCAGATACCGCACCACGCAATGGATTGTGAATATCAATCCCATTGAATTTGAGCGATTCGGGATTAATATTCGCCCCCTCAAATGGTTCAATATGAAAATGGCATTTTTGATCAGGTTGTAAATTGCCATTCTCATCCATTTTTAAGGTGATTGCTGCAAGCTCTAAAAGCGCATCTTTTTTTGCATCAAATCCCGCTGTTTCCACATCAATAATGACAGGAAAGTAGCCGCGAAAACGATTTTTTAATTGGTGGTGATAAGGAATTTCTTGAGAATTGGACATATTGTATCCTTTAAAATAAATAACGCAGGTAACCCTGCGTTATAAAAGAGCGAAAAAATCAACCGCACTTTTAATTAATTGCCTAGACCAGATTTTGAACTTTTATTTTCGATAAATTCAATTTTATAGCCATCTGGATCTTCAACGAAGGCAATAACGGTTGTACCACCTTTAACTGGGCCTGGTTCGCGAGTCACTTTACCACCACTTGCACGAACTGCTTCACAAATAGCATAAATATCATCAACGCCGATAGCAATATGTCCATATGCTGTACCTTGTTCATATTTATCTACGCCCCAGTTGTATGTTAATTCAATTTCTGCAGCACTTGCGCCATCTTCGTAACCTAAAAAAGCAAGCGTATATTTATATTCTGGGTTTTCACTCGTACGCAATAAACGCATACCTAAAACATCTTGATAAAACTTGATAGAGCGGTCTAAATCACCTACTCGAAGCATTGTGTGTAAAATTTGCATCTTGTTTTCCTCCATTATCTTTAGGCTAAAAATTCTACCATAAAATGCGATTTGTCGCGAATTAATCTTCGAAACTCGGGTAAATCACATTACATTTTTTTAAGTTATTTATTTACCTTACTATTATGCTAAGATAATACTGATCTTTTTATAAAAAGGAAAAAATGAATGAATACAACAGGCCTTTTTAATCTTTCGTGGCAACGCTATTTAAATTTACTGTTTTTATTATTAACCGTCGGATTTTTAACGAGTGGCGTAATCACGTTAATTGCAGCTAATTTAGATTATTTTTCTGATTTAGCCAAAATTTATGGCTTACAGACATTGCTTGTGGTGACAGTAGTATTAGGTATTTATTGCTTTATTCGAGAGAGTCGTCGACAAGCCAAAGAAAAATTAAAGTGGAAGACATATAGCCTCTTTTTTGTTGTTTCTGTCTTGATTGGCGGTTTATTTGCCTTAGTTGGCCAAACCTATCAAACGGGGGCTGATGTATGGCAGTTATTTGCAGTTTGGACACTTTGCCAACTCCCATTTTTATTATTATTTCCGAATGTGGCCTCTGCATTATTATTTGCCGCCACTGCCAATGTTGCGTTTTATTTATTTAATGAACAAAACGCCTATAACTCAATGTGTTATGCCGTGCTGATTAATACTGGATTCCTCGTGGTATCTGAATTATTCAGTAAAACTTTTCATGACCAACATTGGCGCATTTTACCCAAAGTATTTCTAGTACTGACTTTTACCAGTTTATTCGGTTTAATAGTAATTTATGATGTGTACTTTTATGCTTATGCTTGGGGTGAGCTTGGTCGTTCACCTCTCAGTTCTTTGCTAATTGCTATTCCTGCCTTAATCGCACTTTATGTATATCACAAATATCGCTTTGATTTTATTAATTTAATTATTTCAGTCATAGCCTTGCTTGGCGCTTATTGCTTTTTGGCATCTCTTTTGATTCGTGGTGTAGAAGAGGGGGTGGTTTTAGGATTGATTGGCTTTATTTTCACTGTCATGGCAATCAAATGGTTAGTGAAACGCTATAAACAAGAATATCCAAATAATAAGAAATCCCATTGGGCGATTTCAATACTATGGATGATAGCTTTATTGATAGCTTTCGTGACTATAGGTGTTTGGCTATTTTTATTTTTAGGTTTAGATGAGTCTAGTGCATTCATCGTTGGTATTCTTTTATTTAGTATAGCTTGGTTGATTACTTTAAATAAAAATGAATACACTACAATTTTAGCAGGTTTATTTTTTCTAATTGCAAACAGTTTTTTAGGATTCTATTTGCTTGTTAAATTTGATGATTTTTTTCTTTTATTAGGATCTGAATTTAGCGAGGATTCAAATTTCGGTATCTTTATTTCCACACTGATTTTTTCAGTCATTATTATTGTTAGCTACAAATTGATGCCGAATTCTTTAGTGAGGATTCTACTGGTTACCCAGCTTTTCGTTTTTTGGCAAATTTCCTATAATCTATATTTCCATAATTACAGCTTGAATAACGCATGGTTTAACACATGGTTTAATAACAGATGGTTTAATAAAATCCAGCTCTTGAGTTCGATTTTACTCTTTTATTGGGTCATGAGACCTCATCAATCAGCGCGAATTCATTTAAAGCCTATTGCCTGGGGAACAGTATTATTCTCTCTATGGATCTCTGTGCCGTCGTATATGACGATTCCTTGGGTAGATTATGGCCTTATTGATACAGATGTTTCAAGTGATGTCATGCCAGCAGACGCGATGAGTTTTGATAATGTGTTGCAAGTTTTAAGTGGACAATTTTGGTCACACTTCCAGTTTGATGTTAGCCATATCTTATATCTGCTTATCTGTGCATTACCATTAATTGTCTATGTACTAATGAATAAGCATAGTGAATCCAAACACACAGAAGCAGTGTTAATTTTATTAGTATTAACCTTGTTTGCATTAGGCTTTGTTGGGATACCCGTCATTTTATATTTAACAGCGTTATTATTGCTTGTTTATTGGACGGACAGCCGTGCGTTCTTCGGTCTTTTGGTATTTGCCTTTGTTGTTTATTTAGGTGGGTTCTATTACCAATTGAGCATCCCATTACTCTATAAAGGGGTATTGCTAGTAAGCTTTGCCGTTATTTTTGCGATTGTTACTTTATTCTTGCATGCACGTTATAAAGCGCCTTCACAAAGTGCGGTCGAAAACCATTCTGTTTTTAAAGCACCGATTTGGCTTGTTGGCGTCTTTGTGATTGCATTATTGGGGGCGGTGAACTATAAAGTGCAGCAATTTGAAGATGTGCTGGCTACCGGTAAGCCTATTGTTTTAAAAATCGCCCCTGTGGATCCTCGTTCATTGATGCAAGGCGATTATATGATATTGAATTACGCTATTTTATCTGAGTTTCAGCAAAGTCAGGTTTTACCAGAATCAAATGAATCCCTTGAAAGCAATGAATCTATTGATACTCTTGAATCTAATGAAACCACTGAAACCACAGGTATAGATGAATCAAGTCCTTCGGGAAACAAAGCTTATATCCTTGTTCATCTTGATAAAAATCATGTTGCGACATTTTGTGAGGCGCAATCAGAAATACCAACAGATTTTAAACATTGCACACCAAATGTTTATTTGCCAATTCGTTATAATGGTAGTTGGCATCCTAAATTACCAAGCCAAGATTATTTCTTTGCAGAAGGGAAAGGTGAACATTATGCACAAGCAGAATATGCAGAGTATCGCTTTAAAGACGGTATTTTGTTGCTAGCTCGTTTATTAGATAAGGATTTAAAAGGGCTATAAAGCATTGGTGACAAATAAGGGCGTATTCGATACGCCCTTATTTTTTAGATGATTGATTAGGTTATGATTATTTCACCGCAATCATCGATCCAAAATTAAAACATTGGAACCATAATTCGACGTGTGAAAATCCGATGTTTTTTAACCGCTCTTTGTGGATGTTAATCGAGTCAGTACGCATGACATTTTCAAGTGCGGTGCGTTTTTGGCTCACTTCAAGTTCACTATAACCGTTAGCACGTTTGAATTGGTGGTGCAGGTCAATAAGCAGCTCATTTACTTTTTCATCTTCAAAACGGAATTTTTCAGAGAGCACCAATACACCATTTGGATTTAAACCTTCGTAGATTTTTGTGAGCAAGGCTACACGATCTTCTGGTGGTAAAAATTGCAACGTGAAGTTCAGCACAACCATTGAGGCGTTTTTAATTTCAATTTGACGAATATCATCACAAAGAATTTCCACTGGCACATCACTATGATATGCCGCGACATGCTGACGGCAGCGTTCAACCATCGGGAGAGAATTATCGACACCGATAATTTTTACATTAGGTTGTTTAATATTACGTCGCATAGAAAGGGCTGCCGCACCGCGTGAACAGCCTAAATCATAGACTTGGCTGTCAGCCGTCACAAAGCGTTCAGCTAACATACCAATCGCGGTGATAATGTTGGAGTAGCCAGGAATCGAGCGTTGAATCATATCTGGGAAAACTTCCGCCACGCTTTCATCAAAAGTAAAATCGCCCAGTTTTTCAATCGGGGCGGCAAAAATTGTATCTTTCATCATTATTGAGTTCTGTGGTTGTCTTGAGAGAGCATTTAGTTAGATAAAATGCAAAAAACTGCGGTCATTTTAGTGAAAGTTTTTAAAGGATCAAATAAATTTCGCTTTTCAATTTAAAAGGCACGTCTTTTTCCGTATAATCAACGCGTTAATTATCCATTTTTAGAAAAATGAAAGGAATATAGAAATGATGCGTACACATTATTGCGGTGCATTAAACCGCAACCATATTGGACAAGAAGTAACATTAAGCGGTTGGGTTCACCGTCGTCGCGATTTAGGTGGTTTAATTTTTATTGATATGCGTGATCGCGATGGTGTCGTACAAGTTTGTTTTGACCCTAAATATCAAGAAGCGTTAACTGCAGCTTCAGGCTTACGTAATGAATTTTGTATTCAAATTAAAGGTGAAGTGATCGCGCGTCCTGATAATCAAGCTAATAAAAATATGGCGACAGGCGAAGTAGAAGTATTAGCGAAAGAATTACGCATCTACAACGCTTCTGACGTTTTACCATTAGACTTCAACCAAAATAACACCGAAGAACAACGTTTAAAATATCGTTATTTAGATTTACGCCGTCCAGAAATGGCACAACGTTTGAAAACCCGTGCAAAAATCACCAGCTTTGTGCGTCGTTTTATGGATGACAATGGTTTCCTTGATATTGAAACTCCAATGCTTACCAAAGCAACGCCAGAAGGTGCGCGTGACTATTTAGTGCCAAGTCGTGTGCATAAAGGCAAATTCTATGCATTGCCACAATCACCACAGCTTTTCAAACAGCTTTTAATGATGTCTGGTTTTGATCGTTATTATCAAATTGTGAAATGTTTCCGTGATGAAGACTTACGAGCAGATCGTCAGCCTGAATTTACTCAAATCGATGTGGAAACGTCTTTCTTAACTGCGCCAGAAGTACGTGAGATCATGGAACGCATGGTACACGGTTTATGGCAAAACATCATTGGTGTGGATTTAGGTAAATTCCCACAAATGACCTGGCAAGAAGCGATGACTCGTTTTGGCTCAGATAAACCAGATTTGCGTAACCCGCTTGAATTAGTCGATGTGGCAGATATCGTTAAAGATGTTGAATTTAAAGTATTTAATGAGCCTGCAAACAATCCAAACGGCCGTGTGGCAGTCATTCGTGTACCAAATGGTACTGAAATCACTCGTAAACAAATTGATGAATATACACAATTTGTGGGTATTTACGGTGCGAAAGGTTTGGCTTGGGCGAAAGTAAATGACATTAATGCTGGCCTTGAAGGCGTACAAAGCCCGATTGCGAAATTCTTAAATGAAGAGGTATGGAAAGCCCTAGCTGAACGTGTGAAAGCTCAAACTGGCGACATCTTATTCTTCGGTGCAGACAAATGGCAAACCACCACTGATGCAATGGGGGCGCTACGTTTGAAATTAGGTCGTGATCTTGGCTTAACTCGTTTAGACGAATGGCAACCACTTTGGGTAATTGATTTCCCAATGTTTGAACGTGACGATGAAGGTAATCTTGCAGCAATGCATCACCCATTCACTTCACCAAAAGATTTTACGCCAGAACAATTAGAAGCGAATCCAACGGATGCAGTAGCAAATGCTTACGATATGGTGATCAATGGCTACGAAGTGGGTGGTGGTTCTGTTCGTATTTTCGATCCGAAAATGCAACAAACCGTGTTCCGTATTCTTGGTATTAACGAACAAGAACAACGCGAAAAATTCGGTTTCTTGTTAGATGCATTAAAATTCGGTACACCGCCACATGCAGGTTTAGCATTTGGTTTAGACCGTTTAACCATGCTTTTAACTGGCACTGAAAATATCCGTGATGTGATAGCATTCCCGAAAACAACGGCAGCAGCTTGTTTAATGACAGAAGCGCCAAGCTATGCAAATCCACAAGCGTTGGAAGAGTTAGCGATTCAAGTTACTAAGTCTGAATAATGTAAGGGGGATTATTCCCCTTTTGTTTTATCTATAATTAGCGATTAAGGAATTTACTATGAAAAGTATTCTTAAATTTTTATTATTTTTCGGAGTTTCTATTAATACATATGCTCAGAATATTCAGCTTTGTACCGATACAGATGTGAAAACTGATGCTGAGTACATACCAAAAGGAAGTGAGATTCCTGTTTACATAAAACCAAGCGATAAGAGCGAGAAAGTCATTAATGAAACACTCAGTAAAGCTATAAATGAAATTTCTTATATTGAATTTAGCAATGAATATGTTGTGAGAGAATTATGCCATACTCCTAATCACTCTTGGTCTTTAGTTAAAGCTGTATCCCCTTCCTATTTATCTGACTCTCATGTTGGCTGGATTAAAAGCTCATTTTTAAAAGAAGCTAAATTCGATGAAAAAGGATTTAGAATTATTGAAGAAGAAGATGTTAATTGGAATGATATAACAAAGCCTTATAAGAAATTAATAACAGCAGAACTTAATAAAATTCATAGAGAAAATGCTAACTGTAAAAAAATCGATCCTGCAGTATTAGATGTCTCATCAACCAAGGGAACTAAAAGCAATCCTGTATTCTATGTTACTTGCGGAGAAGGATTATCGTCATTTAATGTATTTTTTTCTTTAGATGATATGAATTCTGGGAAATCGCAATCAATAGAATACATTTCTCAACAAAAAGCTATTCTACTATGTGAAAAAGATGTAGAACGTAGATTTTCTAAACAAAAATTAGTTAATTTTTCTAAATTTTTAGATGTATCTTACCTTCAACACCCTAACGGAAGAGTTAGTTTAATTTCTAGTATAACTTTAAAAAATTCTCATGGAGAAAAAGATAAGTACTCTATTAAATGTTTATTTGAAAAAAATAATTTATTAGAAACAGTTATTAATAAAATGTAAATAAAAAATGCTGGAATATTCCAGCATTTTTATTACCCAATAATTGAGAATTTATCAAACACTTTATCTTCAAAATAATTGTAAGCTTGCAAAATTTTTTGCATAGTTTTGCAAATTATTTTGCATAGCTAATCTCCAAAGCCCTATGCAAAATAAGCCACAAAAAAAACCTCTTTAAATCGACTTTAAAGAGGGTTTAAATTTAGAACTTATAAATCATATTATCCTCATAAACCCCATCTTTGAAGATTGATGTCTTCACCACAATTCGCTCGTAATTCTCAAACGCTTGCCAGTTATCGGTTTTACATTCCTGCATATAGTCCAAATAACGGATAAATTCACTTTTTGTGCTACTGAAGAAAATATAAGGAGGCTTGGTTAGATTGATTAGGCGTAAAAAATCAATCAAATCAAAGTAAGTGGCTTGCTTGTAGCTCTCTTGGCGAGTGCATAAGTAAGGCGGGTCAAGCAATAAAACAACGACAGAAAAACCGACAGGAAGCCTTGTCAGCCGTGCGTTTGAGAGAATGCAAGAGTTACTAGATGAGGGCGTGAGTATGGTGGACTGTTATAGCTCTATCAACGTTTCAGCAGGCTTTGGCAGCTTTAATGAAGGGGCAACAGAAGCCGACGGGCAAGAGCCTTATTCAGATAGCCTATTATGCAGTTTAGGCGTAAAAGCGGAAAAATGTGCCGTATTTTGGGCAAACGGCAATTCTATGCTACCCACCATCAACGATGGAGACCAGATGTTGGTAGATTTAAGCCGCAAAGAAATTCAAGGCGACCGCATTTACCTTGTTCAAAACGGCGAAAGCATGTGGGTAAAACGTGTGAAAATGGAATGGGACGGCATTTCGCTTATCAGCGATAACAAAGAAAAGTACCCGCCAATTAGCATTACAGGCAAAGATGCCCAGCATTTACAGATTATCGGGTAAGTGGTGCATATTGGGCATAGCCTGATTTAAAATTTTAAAATCCTTTTAAAAACCATTTAAAACCTTCTCAAACCTATGCAAAAAATAGTGCAAAATTGACCGCACTTTCTTTTTATTGAAAAAATTTTATTCACTTAAAGCTGCCAGTTTTGTGGTATGAATACTAGGAAAATTTATTTGTTTTAGAGCTATATTCTGAAAATTTTAAATAATTAGATTTTTACTCTTTTATTCTTCTTTAAATGGAACTTTATTTACTTTACTCAAGGATAAAATTCTATTATAAATAAGGCCTTTTTCAGTTTATGGTCAATTTATAAGAGAACATTTTATGAGTGAAGTTTCAACTCCAGTAGAAAAATCAACATGGGCGAGTAAATTCTCTGCCTTAGGTCCCGGAATCGTCATGGCATCAGCAGCTGTTGGTGGTTCGCATATTATTGCATCTACCCAAGCTGGTGCGATCTATGGTTGGGAATTAGTGAGCATTGTCATTCTTGCTAACTTATTTAAATATCCTTTCTTCCGTTTCGGTGTTCAATATACCCTAGATACCGGTAATACGTTGTTAGAAGGTTACCGTCAAAAAGGGAAGTTCTACCTTTGGTTATTCCTTGCTTTAAACGTTTTTGCCACAGTAATTAATACTGCTGCAGTGGGATTATTAACGGCAGCAATTTTAACGTTTATTACACCAATTCCACTTCCAATGCCTGTATTAAGCTCATTAGTGATTCTTGTGACAACTGGCATTTTATTGTTGGGGAAATACCGTTTATTAGATAGTTTATCGAAAATCATCATGATTGCTTTAACGGTGACAACCGTGAGCGCTGTCGTGATTGCTTTTATGCGTAATGGTATCAATGGCGTAGCCGCACCTGATTTTGTAGCGCCTTCTCCATGGGAATTAAGCAAGTTAGCGTTTTTAGTGGCATTAATGGGCTGGATGCCTGCACCAATTGAAATTTCTGCTGTTAACTCTATGTGGGTGGTGGCAAAACGTCGTCTAACGAAAGTATCTTATGAAGATGGTTTATTTGACTTCAACGTGGGTTACATCGGCACAGCCATTTTAGCCGTTGTCTTCTTAGCGCTTGGCGCATTGGTACAATATGGTTCTCCTGAAACCGTAGAGATGGTTGGTGGAAAATATATCGCACAGCTTATTAATATGTATGCAAGTACTATCGGTGAATGGTCTCGCTTATTAATTGCCGTAATTGCATTTATGTGTATGTTTGGTACAACAATTACAGTAATTGATGGTTACTCTCGTACCAATGTTGAATCTTTGCGTATCTTATTCGGTAAACAAGAAAGCTCTGTGAGAATTCTTAATATCGGTATGATTTTTGCGGCATTGTCTGGTTTAGCGATTATTTTCTACTTTAATAATGCAGTAGGCCCAATGCTGAAATTCGCGATGATTGCTTCATTTGTTTCTGCACCAATCTTTGCTTGGTTGAATTTATCTCTGACTAAGCACGCGAAACACAGTGTAAAAGGCGGATTGTTGTGGTTATCCCTTATCGGTTTATTCTACTTAACTGCCTTTGCAGGCTTGTTTATCGCCCAACAAGCTGGCTGGTTAAACTAAAATAATTGAGATAATTGCCGCACTTTAGTTTTAAAGTGCGGTAATTTTTTTGAAAGTTTTTAGCAGAAAAGGTATGATGCTGCCCATTCTCAATTATGTAGATGACGAGCTTGAAATATAAAAATAATCAATCGGTTCTCGTGGTAATTTATGCGGAAAGCACGCATCGTGTTCTTATGCTTCAGCGCCAAGATGATCTCACCTTTTGGCAATCCGTTACGGGGACATTGGAAACCAACGAAACACCAAGAGAAACAGCAATTCGAGAAGTTTGGGAAGAAGTTGGATTAAAAATAGAAGAAAATTCAACCGCACTTTTTGATTGTAAAGAGAGTATAGAATTTGAAATTTTCCCGCATTTCCGCTATAAATACGCACCGAATGTGACTCACTGTCATGAACATTGGTTTTTATTGGCAGTTGAGCAGGAGTTTAAACCGATATTAAGTGAGCATTTGGCGTATCAATGGGTTTCACCAGAACATGCGATCCAAATGACGAAATCGCCGAATAATGCCGAGGCCATCAAAAAATATTTGATGAACGGCTTGCCTCTATAGAAAAGAGGATTTAATTTAAAAACGTTTTTAAGATAAGAAGGAAAACAACATGGCAGGTCATAGTAAGTGGGCAAATATTAAACACCGTAAAGCAGCACAAGATGCGCAACGCGGTAAAATTTTTACAAAATTAATTCGTGAATTAGTCACTGCTGCAAAAATTGGTGGCGGTGATGTCAGTGCGAACCCGCGTTTACGTGCGGCAGTAGATAAAGCCTTATCGAGCAACATGACTCGCGACACCATTAACCGTGCGATTGAACGCGGTGTGGGTGGTGGTGATGACACCAATATGGAAACAAGAATTTACGAAGGTTATGGTCCGGGTGGAACTGCTGTGATGGTTGAGTGTCTAAGTGACAACGCAAACCGAACCATCTCACAGGTTCGCCCAAGTTTTACTAAATGTGGTGGTAACTTAGGGACAGAAGGTTCTGTGGGCTACTTATTCAGCAAAAAAGGCTTGATTTTAATTAGCCAAGGTGAAGAAGATGCGTTAATGGAGGCGGCAATTGAAGCCGGTGCAGATGATGTTCAACCACAAGATGATGGTTCATTCGAAATCTATACTGCGTGGGAAGATTTAGGTTCTGTGCGCGATGCAATCGAAGCAGCAGGGTTTAAAATTGATAATGCAGAAGTGACAATGATTCCATCAACAACAGTTGATCTTGATCTTGAAACTGCGCCTAAATTGTTGCGTTTAATTGACATGTTAGAAGACTGTGACGATGTACAAAACGTATATCATAACGGTGAAATTAGTGATGAAGTTGCAGCTCAGCTGTAATTTTAAGGAGATTTATAATGAAATTATCTAAAGTATTACCAGCAATGGCCGCTCTTGTTGTTTTATCTGCGTGTGCAAGCGATGCACCAAAAATGGAAAACAAAGCGGAACAAATGGCAACCCCTACTGTAACGGATAAAACAGTAGTCTATACTTGTAACAAGAAAACTGTAACTGCAGTTTATCAATTCGAAAACCAAGAGCCAACAGCGGCAATGGTTATGGTAGGCAATAAAGTTGTTGCGAAAGATTTCGCTCGTGATGCAGCTCAAAAAGACTTCACTTCATTTACTTCAGGCAAATATGTTTGGAACGTAGATAGTGGTTTAACTTTAGATAAATTTGATTCTGTTGTGCCAGTAAATCTTTTAATTAAAGGCAAAAAAGCAGACAAAATTGTTGTGAAAAACTGTGATGTAGATGCAAAAGCAACTGCAAAAGCAAACCAATAATTAACGCTAAAAACGGCCGGCATTGACCGGCCGTTTATTTTTGAGAATTTATGAGTATTATTTTAGGCATTGACCCAGGTTCTCGTGTAACGGGTTATGGTGTGATTAGACAAAATGGTCGCCATTTAGAATATCTCGGCAGTGGAGCAATCCGCACACAGGTAGAAGATTTACCTACACGCTTAAAACGAATTTATGCTGGCGTGACAGAAATCATCACACAATTTCAGCCTGATATGTTTGCCATTGAACAAGTGTTTATGGCTAAAAATGCGGATTCAGCTTTAAAACTGGGGCAAGCACGTGGT
Source organism: uncultured Haemophilus sp. (assembly GCA_905205995.1). Taxonomy (GTDB): domain Bacteria; phylum Pseudomonadota; class Gammaproteobacteria; order Enterobacterales; family Pasteurellaceae; genus Haemophilus_D. Next base: position 28,457 of record CAJLFU010000003.1, read on the forward strand.
ACGGCGATTGTGGCAGCCGTGAACCATGATTTACCTGTGTTTGAATATGCCGCTCGTTTGGTGAAACAGACTGTCGTTGGGATTGGTTCTGCAGATAAAGTTCAAGTACAAGATATGGTGACACGAATTTTGAAGCTCTCAGATAAACCTCAGGCAGATGCGGCAGATGCTTTGGCCATTGCGATTACCCATGCCCATACCATTCAACATTCCTTGCATATTGCTAGCTCGGTCAAAACGACAGAAACACACGAAAAAATGACCGCACTTTTAAAAACAAGGTACAGTCGAGGTCGATTTAGATTAAAAATTTAACTGGATTAATATCCAGTTTTATTTTATTCTATGCAAAAATTTTTTACATGGAAATCTTATGATCGGTCGTTTAAAAGGCATCTTATTAGAAAAACAACCTCCTGAAATTTTGCTTGATGTACAAGGCGTCGGTTACGAATTATTGTTACCAATGACCAGTTTTTATGACTTACCTGAAATCGGGCAAGAAACTACTTTATTTACCCATCTTGTTGTGCGTGAAGATGCTCATCTTCTTTTTGGATTCGCCCAAAAAACTGACCGCACTTTATTCCGTGAATTAATTAAAACCAATGGTGTTGGCCCTAAATTAGCACTTGCGATTTTGTCTGCAATGTCAGTAGAGCAGTTTGCTTACGCTATTGAGCGAGAAGAACTGTCGAAATTAGTTAAAATTCCTGGTGTGGGCAAGAAAACAGCTGAACGATTATTAGTAGAGTTGAAAGGGAAGTTTAAAGATGTTCGCCAAAGTGATTTCTTTGTGGAGAGCAAACATATTCCTTCAACTTCAGAATTGCGCCAAGCTGAGAGCTCAGCAGATGAAGCGGTTGCTGCATTGGTTGCGCTAGGTTATAAACCAACCGACGCTGAAAAAATGGTGAAAAAAGTGGCCAAAGCCGATTTAAGCAGTGAGCAATTAATTCGCGAAGCCTTAAAAGCCGCATTATAAAGATTAAACAGATATGATCGAAGCAGATAGAATTATTAGCAGTCAGGCAAAGATGGATGAAGATGTCATCGATCGTGCGATTCGTCCAAAGCTTTTAACGGACTATGTGGGACAGCCACAAGTACGAGAGCAGATGGATATTTTCATTAAGGCGGCAAAATTGCGTCAAGATGCCTTAGATCATCTTTTGATCTTCGGTCCTCCAGGTTTAGGAAAAACGACGCTAGCTAATATTGTGGCAAATGAAATGGGTGTGAATATTCGCACCACATCAGGTCCTGTGCTTGAAAAAGCCGGCGATTTGGCAGCAATGCTGACAAATCTTGAACCGCATGATGTATTATTTATTGATGAAATTCACCGTCTTTCCCCTGCGATTGAAGAAGTGCTTTATCCGGCAATGGAAGATTACCAACTAGATATTATGATCGGTGAAGGCCCTGCTGCGCGTTCGATTAAATTAGATTTGCCGCCTTTCACATTAATTGGTGCAACGACTCGAGCGGGTTCTTTAACTTCGCCACTACGTGATCGTTTTGGTATTGTTCAACGTTTAGAATTTTATTCCGTTGAAGATTTAACTTCTATTGTGACAAGAAGTGCCTCTTGCTTAAATCTGGAATTAGAAGATAAAGCCGCTTTTGAAGTGGCGCGTCGTTCACGTGGCACCCCTCGCATTGCAAACCGTTTATTGCGTCGCGTTCGAGATTTTGCTGATGTGCGTAATGATGGCATTATATCGGCAGACATTGCGAAACAAGCGCTTTCAATGTTAGATGTAGATGATGCGGGCTTTGATTACTTAGATAGAAAATTGCTTACCGCAGTGATTGAACGTTTTGATGGTGGACCAGTTGGACTAGATAACTTGGCAGCGGCAATAGGTGAAGAACGAGACACTATTGAGGATGTTTTAGAGCCTTACTTGATTCAACAAGGATTTTTACAGCGAACCCCTCGAGGCCGAATTGCGACTTCGTTAACTTATCGACACTTCGGACTTCAGAAGCCGTCAGAATAAGAGATAGAAAAAAGGACATATTGATATCAATATGTCCTTTCTTTTTGAAACCTGCTTAGTTAGTTCCTTCAGTATAGCTCTTCATGCTATTTAATCTTGCTAAACCCACATCACAGCTTTTTTGTTGAGTCGCTAATTCCATTTCAAGAATTTGCTGTTTGCTTTGATTAAGTTTACTTTTGATTTTACCTACTTGAGTGTGAGTGCCGGGCTGTTTTTCTGCTTGAGCAATCAAATTTTCTGTTTCTTTAAATAACTGTGTACATTGTTGTGGAAGAGCAGCTTTATTTTCTGTAAGAGGTGCTGCGGTAGCAGATAATGTCATAGAACCGAAAAGTGCGGTCAAAATTACGCAAATTTTTTTCATTGTAAATCCCTACAAATCTCTTCAAATATTATTAGGCTAAAAAATAGCAAAATCTTGCAGCCCTGTCTAGTGGTTATTTTGTCCATTTTTTTTAAATAAAGTTTCCTTGTGATAGATAAATTTTTCCATTTTGAGCAAAAAATACAGAATTTGATGTGGATCAATTTTGTCATTGTTATGCAAAATAGGGTATTTTGTAACTTATATCAAAAAATGTGATCAAGATAACGGTTTTTTCTGTTTTTTATCCTCATAAATAGTAGTAGAATAGGGCAAATTTTTGAATATTTAGATTGTAATCGGTTACTGTATTCTGTTTTGAGAATAGAAAAGGCAATTATTACGTAAATAATTCAATATTTCTTAACAATTTCTGTTGAGTAGTTTGGGGTGATTATTTGGGGTTATCCTTGGTAATCATAAAGTGAAAATCTTGTAGATTTATACAAGGAGTTGAGATGTTAGACGTTGTTGATCTCTCACGCTTGCAGTTTGCATTAACTGCGTTATATCACTTCATTTTTGTACCATTAACATTAGGTTTATCTTTCGTTCTTGTGATCATGGAAACCATTTATGTTAAAACGGGCAAAGAAGTATATAAAGATATGACAAAATTCTGGGGTAAGTTATTTGGTATTAACTTTGCTCTAGGGGTGACGACCGGTATTATCATGGAGTTCCAATTCGGGACAAACTGGTCTTATTATTCTCACTATGTAGGTGATATTTTCGGTGCGCCATTAGCGATCGAAGCATTACTTGCATTCTTCTTAGAATCCACTTTCGTGGGTCTATTCTTCTTCGGTTGGGATCGTTTAACTAAAGGTAAACACTTACTCGCAACTTACTGCGTAGCCTTTGGTTCAAACCTTTCTGCGATGTGGATTTTAGTGGCAAATGGTTGGATGCAACATCCGGTAGCGGCAGAGTTTAACTTTGAAACCGTTCGTATGGAAATGACCAGCTTCTTAGATCTTTGGTTAAATCCAGTTGCGCAAAGTAAATTCTTACACACATTAACAGCGGGTTATTCAACCGGTGCAATGTTTGTATTAGGTATCAGCGCATTCTATTTATTAAAAGGCCGCGATATCGGTTTTGCTAAACGTTCATTCTCTGTCGCGGCAACCTTTGGTTTTATCGCTGCATCAGCGGTATTAATTATGGGTGATGAATCAGGTTATGATATCGGTAAAGCACAACCTGTGAAATTAGCAGCAATGGAAGCTGAGTTTGATACTCATCCTGCTCCAGCGCCATTCCATCCAATTGCGATTCCAAATACTGCTGAAATGAAAAATGATTTTGCGATTGATATCCCTTATTTAGGTGGTTTAATTGCAACGCGTTCTTTAGATACTGAAATTATTGGCTTGAAAGATATTCAAGCGAAAAATGAAGGTCGTGTTCGTAACGGTATGGTTGCTTATGATTTATTCACACAATTAAAAGCAGAGAAAAAATCAGCAGGCCAAGTAAATCCTGAAACTAAAGCAAAATTTGATGAAGTTAAAGGTGATTTAGGTTTCGGTTTATTATTAAAACGTTACACAGATAAAGTTGTTGATGCAACAGAAGAACAAATTAAACAAGCAGCACGTGACACTATTCCAAACGTAGGCCCTAACTTCTGGGCATTCCGTGGTATGTTAGCTGCAGGTGGTTTAATTATTTTACTGACCTTTGGTGCATTTGTTCAAAATTTACGTAACAAAGTGACTTCTTCTCGCTTATTACTTAAAGCATTGCTTTGGGGTATCCCATTGCCAATTTTAGCGATTGAATTTGGTTGGTTCTTAGCTGAATTTGGTCGTCAACCATGGGCGATTTATGAAGTATTACCGGTAGGTGTGTCTGCCTCTAACTTGAGTGTAGGTGACTTATGGTTCTCTATCGGTTTAATTTGTGTACTTTACTTCTTCTTCATTATTGCGGAAATGTATTTGATGTTTAAATATGCACGTTTAGGTCCAAGTGCATTGAAAACCGGCAAATACTATTTTGAGCAATCATCTAAATAAGCAGGAGATGGATTATGCTTGATTATGAAATTCTACGTATTATTTGGTGGGTGCTAGTTGTTGTATTGCTTATCGGTTTCTCTGTCACAGATGGATTCGATATGGGCGTGACCGCACTTTTACCCGTAGCAGGTAAGAAAGAAGTAGAAAAACGAATTATGATTAACTCTATTGCTCCACACTGGGATGGTAACCAAGTTTGGTTATTAACTGCTGGTGGTGCAATCTTTGCGGCATGGCCGATTGTTTACTCTGTGGCGTTTTCAGGCTTCTATATTGCCTTATTCCTCGTGTTAGCTGCGTTATTCTTCCGTCCAATTGGTTTTGAATATCGTGCGAAAATTGATAATCCAACATGGCGTGCTGTGTGGGATTGGGGCTTGTTTGCGGGTGGTTTTGTACCTGCATTAGTATTCGGTGTGGCATTTGGTAATTTATTACAAGGTGTACCATTTGAATTAAATGAGCTTTCACAAGCAACTTACACAGGTTCTTTCTTTGCATTATTAAACCCATTTGCATTACTTTGCGGTGTGTTAAGCCTTGCAATGTTAGTAACTCACGGTGCAAACTGGTTACAAATGAAAACCACTGCAGCATTGCGTGATCGCGCAAGAGCGATTACACAAGTCGGTGCATTGGTAACATTAATTACTTTTGTACTTGCAGGTGTATGGCTTTCTTTCAAAGACGGTTATGTGGTGACTAGCGCGATTGATCACTTTGCAGCATCAGCGCCAGCTTCAGGTAAACAAGTGGCAGTTGAAGCAGGTGCATGGTTCAAAAACTTCAATGAAAATCCAGCTTTATGGGCATTCCCAGCATTAGCTGTGGTTGGTGCATTATTAAACGTGATTGCATCTAAAGCAAATCGTTGTGGTTTTGCATTCTTCTTCTCTGTATTAACAATGGCTGGTGTGATTATTACTGCGGCAGTATCAATGTTCCCATTTGTAATGCCTTCAAGTACTCATCCAGAACAAAGTTTGTTAATGTGGGATGCAACGTCAAGTGAATTAACATTAACCTTAATGTTCTACTTGGCATTAGTATTTGTTAGCATCTCATTGCTTTACACCATTTGGTCATACTACAAAATGTTTGGTCGCTTGGATGAAAGCTTTGTTGAAGACAACAAAAACTCATTATACTAAGGAGAAACAATATGTTATACGTAATTTGGGTAGTGGGTGTGTTGGCTGCAGTTATGGTGAGTGCTAAATTAACCATTGGTAAAGAAAAGTCAGGTAAATTTGACGAGTAATGATGATTAATTCACTCTATCAATTAAGTAATAAGGGTTCCTTGCGAACCCTTTCGTTTATTTTAGCGTTATTTTTAACTGCGGCTTTCTTTTTAAATTTAAGTCAATTTTCGACCGCACTTCGAACTGCTCATCCAGCTTGGATTCTCGCAATCTTTTGGGGATTGATTAATTTATGGATCCACGGCATTGGATTTGATATTCGTCGGGCAATATGGCAGCTTGTTTTCTTGCCATTTATTGGTTATTTCACCACAATAATCGCTATTGTTCAGCATTGGTTATTATAAGAACGATAGACAAATATTATTATTTGGATCTTGCACATCTTATGAACAGGTTCTAAAATAAGCGGCTTGTTATGGCTGATAATTTGAGCATTATTTTGAATAACCAATGTTTTACCTTTCCGGTTCGTGTTTATTATGAGGACACGGATGCAGGCGGAGTAGTGTATCACGCACGTTACTTACATTTCTTTGAACGAGCGAGAACAGAATATTTAAGAACGCTTAATTTTTCCCAACAATCATTATTGCAGGAACAACAAGTCGCTTTTGTGGTCAAAACCATGTCTATTGACTATTGTATTCCGGCAAAATTGGATGATTATCTTATTGTCGAAACTGAAATAACGGCAGTGAAAGGGGCAACAATCCTCTTTGAACAGCGGTTAGTTCGTGAGACGGTGGTGTTATCAAAGGCTACTGTTAAGGTAGCCTGTGTTGATCTAGGCAAAATGAAACCTGTCGCAATTCCTGAAGAATTAAAAGCGGCATTTTTAAAGTAAATAACTTTTCGGAGTATGCAATGACTGCAGAATTGAACTTTTTAGATCTTTTTCTAAAAGCGAGTATCGTTGTTCAACTTGTAATTGTGATCTTAATTTCGTTCTCAATTATTTCTTGGGCAATCATCATTCAACGTAGCCGTATTTTGACGAGCGCGTTAAAAGAAGCGAACACTTTTGAAGATCGTTTCTGGTCTGGTGAAGATTTAAATAAACTTTATGATGGTTTATCTAATCGTCGTGAAGTATTAACAGGTAGCGAACAAATTTTCTTTGTCGGATTTAAAGAATTCTCTCGCTTAAAACAAGTGAATGCGAATGCACCAGAAGCAATCATCAAAGGTACGACTCGTGCGATGAACCTTGCGATGAATCGTGAAGTAGAAGCGCTTGAAAGTCGTGTGCCTTTCTTAGCAACAGTTGCTTCTGTAAGTCCATATATCGGTTTATTTGGTACCGTTTGGGGGATCATGCACGCATTTATGGCATTAAGTGGTGCGAAACAAGCAACATTACAAATGGTTGCTCCAGGTATCGCAGAAGCCTTGATCGCAACAGCAATCGGTTTGTTTGCGGCGATTCCAGCTGTAATGGCGTATAACCGTTTAAGCTTACGTGTAAATGCGATTGAACAAAATTATGGTAACTTCATTGATGAATTCACCACAATTTTACATCGTCAAGCTTTTGGTAAAGCGCCTCATTAAAAATAAATGAAAAATTGACCGCACTTAATAAATAAAACGAAAAGTGCGGTGGCTTTTAGCAAAGTTTTAGAGGAAATTATGGCTCGTCGTCAGCGTAAAGACATTAAATCTGAAATTAACATCGTGCCATTTCTCGATGTTCTTTTAGTTTTAGTGTTAATTTTTATGGCAACCGCGCCGATTATCAGTCAGAGCGTTCAAGTGGAACTCCCTGATTCGGTGCAAAGTCAAAATGTATCAAATGAAGATAAAACACCAGTTATTTTAGAAGTAGCAGGTGTTGGGCAGTATTCGATTTCGATTGGTGGTCAACGCCAAGAAGGCCTTAACGAAGAAATGGTAACCCAATTATCAAAACAAGAATTTGATAAAGACAATAACACAATGTTCTTAGTGGGCGGAGCAAAAGATGTACCTTATGAAGAAGTGATTAAAGCACTGAATTTACTACATCTTGCCGGCATTAAGTCTGTGGGTTTAATGACCAACCCAATTTAAGAATAAGTAGGTAAAACCGTGCAGAATAATCGACGAAAAAAACGTGCAAATGAGTTTGTCATCTCTATTGCGATGCACCTTGCATTGTTTGGTTTGTTGATTTGGAGCTCTCTTTATCAAACCGTTGAAATAATGGGTGGTGGAGAAGGTGAAGGTGATGCCATGGGAGCTGTGATGGTTGATACTGGCAGCGCAGCACAGGAATGGGGACGTATTCAACAACAGAAAAAAGGTCAAACTGATAAACAGAAGAAACCTGAGCCTGTAGTTGAAGAGAAAAAACCAGAGCCTGAACCTGAACCAAATCAGCAAGAAATTGCGAAACAAGAAGAGATTAAGCGTCAGCAGGAAATTCAACGTCAAAAAGAACTTGAAAAACAAAAGCAGCAAGAAATTGAAAAGCAAAAGCAAAAACAGCAGCAAGAGCTTGCTCGTCAAGAGGCGTTAGAAAAACAGAAACAAGCTGAAGAAGCAAAAGCAAAACAAGCTGCAGAGGCAGCGAAGTTGAAAGCGGAAGCTGAGGCAAAACGTTTAGCGGCATCCGCTAAACAGGCTGAAGAAGAGGCAAAAGCGAAGGCGCAAGCAGAAGCTCAAAAAGCGAAAGAAAAAGCAGAAGCAGATGCTAAAGCTAAGGCTGAGGCGAAAGCGAAAGCAGAGGCTGAAGCAAAAGCGAAGGCAAAAGCTGAGGCAGACGCCAAAGCGAAAGCAGAAGCAGATGCTAAGGCAAAAGCGAAAGCAGAGGCTGATGCAAAAGCGAAAGCAGAGGCTGAAGCAAAAGCGAAGGCCGAGGCAAAAGCTAAAGCGGATGCAGAAGCAAAAGCGAAGGCAGAAGCAAAAGCTAAAGCGGATGCAGAAGCTAAAGCGAAGGCTGATGCAGCAAAACGTAAAGCAGATCAAGCGGCTTTAGATGATTTCATGAACGGTGGTGACATCGGTGGTGGTAGCGCATCTAAAGGTGGTAATGCGAATAAAGGCGGTACACAAGGTAGTGGTGCTGGACTTGGGGCTGGAGACGGAGGCAAAGTCGGTGATCAATATGCAGGTGTAATTAAGCGTGAAATTCAACGCCGCTTCTTAAAAGATCCAAGTTTTGCCGGTAAAGTTTGTCGTATTAAAATTCAACTCGGTCGAGATGGTACTATTTTAGCTTACCAACGAGTTTCTGGACCTGATGATATCTGTACTGCAGCAATGAGTGCGGTCGCTAGAACGAAAAAAGTTCCAGCAGCACCATCTGATGCAGTGTATGAGAAATATAAAGCGCCGGCTATCGATTTTGACATCAATGCTCGATAATCGGTTTTAGGAAAATAACAACGTTAAAATAAGGTGATTAAATGAAATTGATCAAACGTGTTATGGGGCTATTTGTGGTGATGTTTGCATTTGCAAGCACAGCAATGGCAGAAGATGAAGTACGAATTGTGATCGATGAAGGTGTTGATGGGGCTCGTCCTATCGCAGTTGTTCCTTTCGCAGGTTCTGCACCTGAAAATATTGGTCAAATTGTTGCGGATGACTTACGTAATAGTGGTAAATTTAACCCAATTCCAGTAAGCCAAATGCCACAACAACCAACGACTGCAGCTGAAGTGAAACCAGAAGCTTGGACTGCTTTAGGTATTGATGCTGTTGTGGTAGGTCAAGTGACCTCAACCGGTAGTGGTTATAACATTTCTTATCAGTTAGTTGATACTGTGGGCGCATCAGGTACGCCTGGTGCCGTACTCGCGCAAAATAGCTATACCGTGACAAACAAATGGTTACGTTACGGTGCGCACACTGTGAGTGATGAAGTATTTGAAAAATTAACTGGTATTCGTGGTGCATTCAGAACGCGTATTGCTTATGTAGTACAAAAAAATGGTGGATCACAACCTTATGAAGTTCGTGTAGCAGATTATGATGGTTATAATCAATTCATCGTAAATCGTAGCTCACAACCAATTATGTCTCCAGCATGGTCTCCAGATGGTAAACGTTTAGCTTACGTATCTTTTGAGAACAAAAAATCTCAACTTGTTGTACAAGACTTAGGTTCAGGTTCTCGTAAAGTAGTTGCTTCTTTCCCTGGACATAATGGTGCGCCAGCATTCTCTCCAGACGGTTCTAAACTTGCGTTTGCTTCTTCACAAGATGGTTTATTAAACATCTATGTAATGAGCTCAAATGGAGGAAAACCTACTCAATTAACTAGCGGTGCGGGTAATAATACAGAACCATCATGGTCTCCAGATGGTAGCTCAATTCTCTTTACTTCAGATAGAAGCGGTTCACCACAAGTTTATCGTATGAGCGCAAGCGGTGGTGGTGCGTCACCAGTAGGTGGCCGCGGTAGTGCGCAAATCAGTAGCGATGGTAAAACACTTGTGATGATCAACGGTAATAACAACGTGGTGAAACAAGATCTCACAACTGGTAGCTCTGAAGTATTAAGTACATCTTTCTTAGGTGAAAGCCCAAGCATTTCTCCTAACGGTATCATGATTATTTACAGCTCTACACAAGGGTTAGGAAAGGTGTTACAATTAGTTTCTGCAGATGGTCGCTTTAAGGCGAGCCTTCCAGGAAGTAATGGCCAAGTGAAATTTCCTGCTTGGTCGCCATATTTGACTAAATAAAAGAACTCATTGAGGAGAAATCTAATGAACAAATTTGTTAAATCATTATTAGTTGCTGGTTCAGTAGCTGCATTAGCAGCATGTAGCTCATCAAACAATGACTCAGCTAGTAACGTTTCTGGCAACAACGGCCAAACTTTCGGTGGTTACTCTGTTGAAGATCTTCAACAACGTTACAACACCGTTTACTTCGGTTTCGACAAATTCAACATCGAAGGTGAATACGTTCAAATCTTAGATGCTCACGCAGCATACTTAAATGCAACTCCAGCTTCTAAAGTTGTTGTTGAAGGTAACACTGACGAACGTGGTACTCCAGAGTACAACATTGCTTTAGGTCAACGTCGTGCTGACGCAGTTAAAGGTTTCTTAGCTGGTAAAGGTGTTGACGCTGGTAAAGTATCAACTGTTTCTTACGGTGAAGAAAAACCTGCAGTGTTAGGTCACGATGAAGCAGCATACTCTAAAAACCGTCGTGCAGTGTTAGCATACTAATTTTTAGAGAATCTTGATTCTTATAAAACGGAGAGCAATATGCTCTCCGTTTTTCTTTACCTAAAATTTTCTTAAAAATTGACGAGTATTCACGCAATTAGCACAATTTCTTCAGATTTTTCTTGCGTCAGAAAATAAAATCGGTATTATACGCACCTGTTACGAAATGACGTGGGTCGTTAGCTCAGTCGGTAGAGCAGCGGACTTTTAATCCGTTGGTCGAAGGTTCGAATCCTTCACGACCCACCACTTTTATTTCGAAGAATTCCCAGATGGGTCGTTAGCTCAGTCGGTAGAGCAGCGGACTTTTAATCCGTTGGTCGAAGGTTCGAATCCTTCACGACCCACCATCCATTTATCAAATCATTTTTAGCCGGTTGGGTTGTTAGCTCAGTTGGTAGAGCAGCGGACTCTTAATCCGTCGGTCGAGAGTTCGATCCTCTCACAGCCCATCAGTCAAAATCCTACTGACTCTGATTTCTGAATAAATTTACAAAAAAAGTAAAATATTTTTAAATTCTTGACTATATTTGGCGGTTATTATGGTAGAATATCCACAACTTTAAGTCGGGCATAAAAATGTTACAAAATATTCGTATTGTTTTGGTTGAAACATCACACAGTGGAAACATCGGTTCTGCTGCACGTGCGATGAAAACGATGGGATTATCCAATCTCTATTTAGTATCACCAAAATCGGTGGATGAACAATCTATTGCATTAGCCGCTGGCGCAGATGACCTCGTACGAAATGCCCAAATTGTCGATACTTTTGAGCAAGCAATAGAAGATTGCTCTTTGGTAATTGGTACCAGTGCGAGATTGCGTCATTTACAGAGTACGTTGATTGAACCTAGAGAATGTGCCGAGAAAGCATGTGCTCATCAAGGACAAGTAGCGATTGTGTTCGGTCGTGAGCGTGTTGGGCTTACAAATGAAGAATTACTTAAATGTCATTATCATTTAAATATTCCCGCTAACCCTGAATATTCCTCGCTAAATCTAGCGATGGCCGTACAGTTAGTGAGTTATGAAATGCGGATGGCATTTTTAGCTAAAGAAAGAACGGAAAGTACACTTTCTACAATAGAAAATATCTATCCGACAGCGCAAGAAATGGAGTATTTTTTTGCCCATACGGAACAGGTATATCAATCACTTGGTTTTATTCAAAATCAAGGGGTTATACAAAAGTTAAGACGGCTTTATAACCGTTCTTCTCTCGAAAAAAATGAATTAAATATCTTGCGTGGAATGTTAAGTGCGGTCGAAAAACGCCTTAATCTGCAAAAAGACTAAAATTGACTATCATAGTCAGATATGTAAACTATCCAAACGACGATTAATAGGGATGCTTTATGAAACTTACATCTAAAGGACGATACGCGGTTACCGCAATTTTAGATATCGCATTACACGCAGGGACAGATCCAGTTTGTTTAGCGGATATCTCAGAACGTCAAAATATTTCACTTTCTTATCTTGAGCAATTATTTGCAAAATTGCGTCGTGGTGGATTAGTAAAAAGCGTTCGCGGTCCAGGTGGTGGCTATCGTTTAGCTTTGCCAACTGATCAAATTTCTGTCGGTATGGTGATCTCTGCCGTAAACGAGAACATTAATGTCACAAAATGCCTTGGAAAGGGAAATTGTAAAGGTGGAGTTGAATGTTTAACTCATACTTTATGGCAAGATTTAAGTGATCGCATTACTGATTTTTTAGATCAGATCACTTTAGCAGAGCTTGTAGAGAAAAAATCAGGAAAACATAAAGCTCACAAAGATTTTGATGATTTGGTTGTAGTCAACCAATAATAGGAAAGTAGATCAAAGTGCGGTCAAAATGATGGCATTTTTGGTAGTTATTTAGGAGTGAAAATGAAATTACCAATTTATTTAGATTATGCAGCAACATGTCCAGTTGATGAACGTGTGGCTAAAAAAATGATGGAATATTTAACCATTGATGGTGTATTCGGTAATCCAGCATCTCGTTCACATAAATTTGGCTGGCAAGCTGAAGAAGCCGTTGATATTGCACGTAATCAAATTGCGGATTTGATTGGCGCAGACTCACGTGAGATCGTGTTTACTTCTGGCGCAACAGAAGCAGATAACCTTGCAATTAAAGGTGCAGCGCACTTTTATCAAACAAAAGGTAAGCACATTATTACTTGCAAAACTGAACACAAAGCCGTATTGGATACTTGCCGTCAGTTAGAGCGTGAAGGCTTTGAAGTCACCTATTTAGATCCAGAAGAAAATGGTTTAATCGATCTTGAGAAATTTAAAGCAGCATTGCGTCCAGACACAATTGTTGTGTCAATTATGCATGTGAATAATGAGATTGGCGTGATTCAAGATATTAAAGCAATTGGTGAGCTTTGCCGTGCAAACAAAACCATTTTCCACGTAGATGCAACACAAAGTGTAGGTAAAGTCGAAATCAATCTTGCGGAATTACAGGTTGATTTAATGTCAATGTCTAGCCACAAATTGTACGGACCAAAAGGGATTGGTGCACTATATGTATGCCGTAAACCGCGTGTTCGTTTAGAAGCGATTATCCATGGTGGTGGTCACGAACGTGGTATGCGTTCAGGTACATTACCTGTACACCAAATTGTTGGTATGGGTGAAGCTTATCGCATTGCAAAAGAAGAAATGGATACTGAAATTCCACGTATTCGTGCTTTACGCGACCGTTTATACAATGGCCTTAAAGACATTGAAGAAACTTATGTAAATGGTTCAATGGAACACCGTGTAGCAAATAATTTGAATATCAGCTTTAACTATGTTGAAGGTGAATCGTTAATGATGGCATTGCGTGATATTGCAGTTTCTTCAGGTTCCGCTTGTACGTCTGCAAGTTTAGAGCCATCTTATGTATTACGTGCATTAGGTCGTAATGATGAATTGGCACATAGCTCAATTCGTTTCACGCTTGGTCGTTGGACCACTGAAGAAGAAATTGATTACACCATTAATTTAATGCATGGTGCAGTAGCGAAACTTCGTGAATTATCGCCACTTTGGGATATGTTCAAAGAAGGTATTGATTTAAACACTATTGAGTGGGCAGCCCACTAATTTTCAAGGCGGCTTGACCGCCTGATAGCAACTTATTTAGGAAAGGAAAAGAAAATGGCATACAGCGAAAAAGTTATCGATCATTACGAAAATCCACGCAATGTTGGTTCAATGGACAAAAAAGATAATTCTGTGGGAACCGGCATGGTGGGCGCGCCAGCTTGTGGTGACGTTATGCAGTTACAAATCAAAGTAAATGACAGTGGCATTATTGAAGATGCAAAATTCAAAACTTATGGTTGTGGTTCAGCAATCGCTTCTAGCTCTTTAATTACCGAATGGGTAAAAGGCAAATCTTTAGATGAAGCTGGCGCAATTAAAAACAGCCAAATTGCGGAAGAACTTGAATTACCACCGGTAAAAGTTCATTGCTCAATCTTAGCAGAAGACGCAATTAAAGCCGCCATTGCAGACTACAAAAATAAACAAGGTAAGTAATCAAAAGTGCGGTCGAAAATGACCGCACTTTATACTTCATATATGAGCGTCGAGAAATTAAGCTCTTAGAAAGGTGCAGTTGTCATGACGTTAGAGAAAAAAATTGCGATTGCTAGTGTGGTATTATGTTTGCTTACATCACTTGCATTTTCCATTTATTTGGTATTTGTAGCTTCCTATTTGGATGAAGCAGAAACTTCAGTTCGGATTCAGATATTTTTTGGTATCCTAGCGTTGTCTTGGGGAGCAATGATTGCATCGTTTATTTTATATACGAGATTACGTAGTGCAGCAGTATCAGCGGCAGCTTTGCTTGCATTTGCTATCTATGTGCTACTTATTTATTTATTTGTAAAAGATAGCGCTTCAGATGGCGTATATATCTGGCTTGCATATTCTGTTTGGTGTGTAGTTTGCTTTGGATTATCAATTTTAATAGTGCTATTTAAGCCGACAATTTTTACTTGCTCAGCAAAATCAGCATTTTTCTCAACACTCATTATCAATGCAGCTTCTTTATCAATTGTGATACTTTAGACTGTGTAGGAACAATTTATGTCTATGACATTAGAGAAAAAAATTGCCATTGCTAGTGTGGTATTATGTTTGCTTACACCACTTGTATTTTCCATTCATTTGGTCTTTGCAGATTCCGATTTGTTGGCTCAACCAGAACCACCTTTAGGTCAGATTCTGTTGTTTTTTGGTAGCCTAGCTTGGTTTACTGGCCCAATGATCGCATCGTTTATTTTATATACAAGATTACGTAGTGCTGCCGTAACTTCTGCGGCTTTGTTGGCTCTTGCTCTTTATGCATTCCTTTCTTATTCACTTTCAAGAGATGGTGTTCAGGACGGTAGCCTTATTTGGGTTATATATTTAGTTTGGGGTGCAGCTTGCTTTGTATTGTCAAGTTTAATTGTGCTCTTTAAGCCTGCAATTTTTATCCGCTCCGCAAAATCAGCATTTTTCTCAACACTCATTATCAACCTATTGGCGGCACCTTTAGCAATAATGATATTTAAAACTATGTAGGAATAGATCATGTCTATAACATTAACTGAAAAAGCAGCAGAACGAGTTCGCACTTTTCTTGAAAATCGTGGAAAAGGCATTGGTTTACGCTTAGGTGTGAAAACATCAGGTTGTTCGGGTTTAGGCTATGTGCTTGAATTCGTGGATGTGCTCAATGATGACGATCTTGTTTTTGAGCAGCATGGCGTAAAAGTCATAGTCGATCCAAAAAGCTTGGTTTATTTAAATGGCATCGAGCTAGATTACGTTAAAGAAGGCTTGAATGAAGGCTTTAAATATAACAACCCGAACGTGAAAGAGTCTTGCGGTTGTGGTGAGAGTTTCCACGTTTAAGGAATAGAAATGACCAATCCTTTTGCTATTTTTGATTTGCCCGTTGCTTTTAATGTTGATCAAGCCCTTTTGTCTGAACGCTAT
The DNA here is from genome assembly GCA_905205995.1 of uncultured Haemophilus sp. Classification (GTDB taxonomy): domain Bacteria; phylum Pseudomonadota; class Gammaproteobacteria; order Enterobacterales; family Pasteurellaceae; genus Haemophilus_D. Next base: position 44,211 of record CAJLFU010000003.1, read on the forward strand.
TTAGTGCTTCAAAAGAGCTTGCACCCTGATAATTTTGTTACGGCAGATGCGCAAGAACAACGTATCGCAATGCAAAAGTCGACAGAAGTTAATGATGCATTAAAAACTTTGAAAGACCCGATTCTACGCGCAGAAGCAATTATTGCATTAAATACGGGAAAAGCACAGGATTTAGAGCAAAAGAGCACACAAGATATGGCATTCCTAATGCAGCAATTAGAATGGCGAGAAGAGCTTGAAAATATTGAGCAAAGCCAGGATGAAAATGCATTAGAATCCTTTGCGAAACGCGTTAAAAAAGAAACAAAAGAAATGTTGACCGCACTTGAAGAACAACTGAATGAGCAACAATGGTCAACTGCTGCACAGTTCTGTGATAAATTACGTTTTCTAAAAAAATTGGCGGATGAAATTAGCCAAGTAGAAGAACGTCTATTTGAATTATAATCTTGAGGGCGTTTAATACGCCCTTTTCGCTATTGATAAATGGGTAATAGCCCTCATACTAATGAAACTCGATTATGCAAACTTTAGAACAACTGACTGATGCCTCAAAATCTGCTTGGGGAACCATTTCCCAATGGATTGAGCATGCTCGTAATCATTGTGATGTGATTAAAAAAGATCAATCTAGTGCAGAACGTGAGCTTTTCACCATGCAAATGCCCACTTCTTCTCCAATGGGAGCGGTCATTTATGAAACTGGCGGCATTTTAATCCATCATGGTTGGTTGCGTATATTGGGGTCAGGCAGTTTTAAATTACCACGTGGATTAATGGACTGGAATTTCAGCAAATCCTTTAATCAATCAGGTGATAAACCCAAATATTTGCTCGTTGCAGACGATGTCATTGGTGGTTATTTTGCTTTAAATGGTGGCTCTTTAGGTTCTAATCTTGGCAAGATTTATTATTTTTCGCCAAAAGACTTAACTTGGCATGATTTAAATTTTACCTATACAGATTTCTTGGCTTGGGCATTAAATGGTGATATTGAGGCATTTTACCAAAATCTGTTTTGGCAAAATTGGCAAGAAGATGTAAAACAACTCGATGGTAATCACATGATTGTTTTTACACCAGAGCTTTCAGAAAATAAGACGACTGATATTAATCAGCGTGAACGACGCGAAGTCAACATTGAAACCCATTACAATGCAAGTTTCACTGAACAAGATAAATTTGCACAAGCTTATTCAGTGGCATAACGAGCCCTTAACGAATTAATTATTAGAGATAAAAAGAGATATGGCATTACTCCAAATTGCAGAGCCAGGACAAACGGCTGCACCACATCAACATCGTCTTGCGGTAGGGATTGATTTAGGTACAACGAATTCTTTAGTTGCCGCTGTGCGTAGCGGTCAAGCTACCATTTTGAATGACGAACAAGATAGAAGCCTTGTGCCTTCAGTCGTTTACTATGGTGAAAATGAAAAACTTGTTGGTACAGAAGCATTTGCAAAAGCTGCAATTGATCCTAAAAATACGATTATTTCTGTGAAACGTCTAATTGGACGTAGTCTTGGTGATGTGCAAGCTCGTTATGCTAATTTGCCCTATGAGTTTGTGGCAAGTGAAAATGGGTTGCCATTATTGGTGACGCATCAAGGTAAAAAAAGCCCAATTGAAGTCTCTGCGGATATTTTATCTCGTTTAAATCATATTGCTGAACAGCGCCTTGCAGGTGAGCTTTCTGGCGTGGTGATTACCGTACCTGCTTATTTTGATGATGCTCAACGCCAAAGTACGAAAGATGCAGCACGTCTTGCAGGGTTAAATGTATTACGTTTATTAAATGAACCCACCGCTGCAGCAGTCGCTTATGGTTTAGATAGCGGAAAAGAAGGTGTCATTGCTGTTTATGACTTAGGTGGCGGTACCTTTGATATCTCAATTTTACGCTTATCTAAAGGTGTATTTGAAGTCTTAGCAACAGGTGGAGATACAGCCTTAGGTGGTGATGATTTTGACCATTTAATTGCAGATTGGATTGTTGAGCAAGCGGGTATTCAACCACAAAATGTAAATGAGCAGCGTGAGCTTTTAAGCTTAGCGACTCAAACTAAAATTGCTTTAACGAGTGAGCAAAGTGCGGTCATTTCTTGGCGCGGATTTGAAGGTGAGTTAAGTCGTGAGCAATTCAATGAATTAATCCACTCATTGGTAAAACGTTCTTTATTAACCTGTCGTCGAGCATTGAAAGATGCGCATGTTGAAGCTGAAGATGTGCAAGAAGTGGTTATGGTTGGAGGCTCAACTCGCGTGCCTTACGTACGTGAGCAAGTAGGCGAATTCTTCGGTAAAACACCATTAACCTCTATCGACCCAGATAAAGTAGTGGCCTTAGGTGCGGCAATTCAAGCGGATATTTTAGTGGGCAACAAAAATGACAGCGATATGTTGTTACTCGATGTTGTGCCGCTTTCTTTAGGTATTGAAACCATGGGTGGTTTAGTGGAGAAAATTATTCCACGTAATACCACGATTCCAGTGGCTCGCGCGCAAGAATTTACCACTTTTAAAGATGGTCAAACTGCGATGACGGTACATGTGGTACAAGGTGAACGTGAGTTAGTGGATGATTGCCGTTCCTTAGGTCGTTTTACGTTGCGTGGTATTCCGCCAATGGTAGCAGGCGCGGCCCATATTCGTGTGACTTATCAAGTGGATGCAGACGGTCTATTAAGTGTAACCGCCATGGAAAAATCCACAAAAGTCCAAGCGTCGATTCAAATTAAGCCTTCTTATGGTTTAACGGATGAAGAAGTAACGGCAATGATTAAAGCTTCTTTTGATAATGCACAAGATGATATGCAAGCCCGTGAATTAGCCGAGCAACGTGTTGAGGCTGATCGTGTGATTGAAAGCGTGATTGTGGCATTACAACAAGATGGGGCTGAATTATTAACCGAAGCTGAATTCCACCAAATTGAAAATGCATTGAAACAATTAATGAATGTAAAAGAAGGAACTGATCGTCATGCTATTGTTCAGGGAATCAAAGCTCTTGATGTCGCGACTCAAGAATTTGCGGCAAGACGAATGAATAAATCCATTAATCAAGCGCTGACAGGTAAATCTGTATCAGATATTGAGCAATAAAGTGCGGTTATAAATTAACGAGTTTTTTATATTGAGGAAAGTAATATGCCAAAAGTGATTTTTTTACCAAATGAAGAATTCTGTCCAGAGGGTATGGTAGTTGATGCAGCAGCAGGCGACAACTTATTAGAAGTGGCGCATAATGCGGGTGTGGAAATTCATCATGCTTGCGATGGTTCTTGTGCTTGTACAACATGTCATGTAGTTATTCGTGAAGGGTTTGATTCATTAAATGAAGCGAGCGATCAAGAAGAAGATATGCTAGATAAAGCATGGGGCTTAGAAATGGATAGCCGCCTTTCTTGCCAATGTGTCGTGGGCGATGAAGATTTAGTGGTGGAAATCCCTAAATATAATATCAACCATGCGAATGAGGCGGCTCACTAATGAAATGGACTGATGCACAACTTATTGCAGAAGAGCTGTATGATCGTAATCCAGATTTAGATCCTAAAACGGTACGTTTCACGGATTTGCATAAGTGGATTTGTGAACTAGACGGTTTTGATGATGATCCAATGAAATCTAACGAGAGTATTCTGGAAGCGATTTTGTTGAAATGGTTAGATGAATACGAGTAATCGATTAGATTAATAAAGCGAGCTGAGAGGCTCGCTTTTTGTTTTGAGAATTCATTCCAAAATAAAACCGCACTTTATCACTAAAGTGCGGTTATTTTTATCGTTGTTTTTAATTATTTTTTCTTTGCGTATTTTAAGGAGTCAATAGCAACCGCGAGGATGATAATGCTACCTTTAATGATATATTGCCAGTAAGGGTTTACACCGATGTAAGTTAAACCATAGTTAATTACGGTGAAGATGATAACGCCAGTGATTACGCCGATAACAGTACCCACACCACCAGCGAAAGATACGCCACCAACCACGCAAGCGGCAATCGCATCTAATTCATACATGAAACCGAGGTTGTTGGTAGCACTACCGATACGGCCAGCTTCTAACATACCACCGAATGCATAGAACATACCAGCAATCATGTAAATCACAACAAGGTTACGCGCTACGTTTACGCCAGACACTTTTGCTGCTTCAGGGTTACCACCGATAGCAAAGATATTTTTACCGAAGCGTGTTTTATTCCACATTACCCAAACTAAGAATGCACAAATTGCCGCATAAATAGTGATGTAGGATAATTTGAATGAACCGAGTCTAAAGAAGCCTTGTGCGAAGTTAGAGAAAGATTCACTGAAGCCTGCAATTGGTGAGCCGCCTACGCCATCATAATAAAGTGAGTTGAAACCGTAAACGATGATCATGGTACCCATGGTTGCAATGAACGGAGTTACATTGAGATAAGCGATAACTAAACCATTTACCAAGCCGATTACAGCACCTACCGCACAAACAGTAAGGATAACGACTGGAATAGGAATTTCACCTAAATCCGGGAACACGCGGTTCATGTTTTCCATTGATTGTAAGAGGGTAGCAGAAATAACCGCTGCTAAACCGACTTGGCGACCGGCTGATAAGTCGGTACCTTGAGTGATTAGCAAGCCTGCAACACCAAGAGCGATAATGAGACGGACGGATGATTGAGTTAAAATGTTACTAAAGTTGCGAACATTTAAGAATGTTGGATCTTGTGCGATGATGATGCCAAGTAAAATCAACAACACAAAATAAATCGCATTTTGTTTTAAGAAATCGAATGATTTATTTTTTGGTAAGGCACTCATAATTTGTTCCTTTATGATTTATAAATATTTTGCGGCAAGTTGCAAAATTTCTTCTTGAGACGTTTTTGCCGTTTCAACGATGCCGGCAACACGACCATTACTCATGACCAAAATTCGGTCTGTTACGCCTAATAGTTCCGGCATTTCTGATGAAATCATAATGATGCCTTTATCTTTTTTAGCGAGTTCTTGAATGAGCTGATAAATTTCGAATTTTGCCCCAATATCAATACCACGAGTTGGTTCGTCGAGCATTAAAATATCTGGTTGGGTTAAAAGCCAACGGCCGATAATGACTTTTTGTTGGTTACCACCAGAAAGCGATCCAATCGTTGTTTTGTGAGAAGGTGTTTTCACGTTCATCGCATCAATCACCCATTGTGTATCGCTCGACATTTTTTTGTTGCTGAGCAATTTCCATGGGGTGAGGTAAGATTTCATATTTGAAATCAAAGAGTTAAATTCAATACTTAGGTTTGAATAAATCCCGGTTGAACGACGTTCCTCAGTCACCAAAGCAAAACCGTGGTTAATCGCCTCAAGTGCGGTATGATTTTTCACGATTTTTCCATTGAGTTTGATCGTCCCTTCTTTTAATTCGCGTACACCAAAAATGGCTTCCACAATATCGGTTCGTTTTGCACCAACAAGACCTGCAATACCTAAAATTTCACCTTTGCGTAAATTAAAGGAAACATCTTGAATGGAAGGTTGATTCACCGCAGTTAAATGTTCCACTTCAAGCGTGATTTCTTTTGGTACGTTAGTTCTTTCAGGGAAACGTTGTGTTAATTCACGGCCTACCATCATTGAAACAATTTCTTCCATGGTGGTGCCTTTAACTTGAACGGTATTGATCCATTTACCATCACGAAGAATGGTGATTTCATCACAAATTTTGAAGATTTCATCCATTTTGTGTGAAATATAGATAATGCCACAACCGCGATCTTTTAATTTTTGAATAATTTTGAAAAGATGTTCCACTTCTTTTTCTGAAAGTGAGGATGTTGGCTCATCCATAATTACGATTTTAGCGTTATAAGAGAACGCTTTCGCAATTTCGATCATCTGCATTTGTGAAACGGAAAGTTTGGCCACTTTTTCTTTTGGATCAACATCAATATCCAATTCATCGAAAATCGCTTTGGTATCACGATACATTTTGGCGTGATCCACAAAAGGACCTTTAAGTGGGTAGCGACCCAACCATAGGTTATCCATTACACTGGTTTGACGCACCAAGTTAAGTTCTTGGTGAACCATTGAAATCCCATTTTCAAGGGCTTCTTTTGATGTTTTAAAATCAACAGGTTTGCCTAAGAATAAAATTTCACCTTCGTCTTTTGCATAAATTCCGAAGAGGCATTTTAATAATGTAGATTTACCCGCCCCGTTTTCGCCCATCAAGGCATGAACAGAGTGAGAACGAACTGTTAGATTGGCGTGATCAAGGGCTTTTACACCGGGGAAAGACTTACTGACATCCGTCATTGTCAGTAGTACATCACTGTCTTGGGTTTGAGTTGTCATATCCAACCTCATCAAAAAAGGGGAAAGGGAATTTGGGTTTCCTTTCCCCTAAAATTAAAGAAAAGCAATAGATTTTCTTATTTTAAGAATTCACTTAGGTTATCTTTATCTACACCAACATAAGGGATACGTACCACACGGTTTTCTAATTTCCATTGTGTACCTTCTGTTGCTGCTTTACCGTTAGCAAGGTTTGCAGAAAGTTGAACAACTGCTTTACCTTGGTTAACACCATCGTTTAACACAGTACCCGCAATTTCGCCTTTCTTAATTAATTGAAGTACTTCTGGTAATGCATCCACACCAAAGATTGGTAATTTTTTACCGTGTGCTTTGGTTGCTTCTAATGCACCTAACGCCATACCGTCATTGTTTGAAATAATCATTTCAATTTCGTTAGCTTTAGAGCTAGATAACCATGCATCCACTTTATCTTTAGCCATTGCCGCATCCCACATACCGGTATCAATAAATAATTGTTCGGTTTGGATACCTTTAGCATTTAACTGCTCAATCACATATTTCGTACGTGCTTCTGCGTCTGGGTGGCCTGGTTCACCTTTTAATAATACATATTGGATTTTACCGTCTTTGTTTAAGTCGAAGGCTGGCATTGCTTTCCATTGTTTCGCAATTAAGTCACCTTGGATTAAACCTGATTCTTTCGGGTCTGTACCAACATAGTAAGCGTGATCGTAGCTACCAATTGCTTTTGCACCTGGATCTTTATTGAAGAAAACAACAGGAATGTCATCTTGTTTAGCTTTCTTGATAACAGTTGAAGCTGCTGCTGGGTCTACTAAGTTAATCGCTAAAGCTTTTACACCTTTAGAAAGCAAACCATCCACTTGGTCATTTTGAATAGATTGTGCATTTTGAGAGTCATTCATTAATAACTCAATGCCGCCAAGCGCTTTCGCTTCTTTATCGATTTCTTTACGCATTAATGACATGAAGTTGTCATCATATTTATAAATGGTAACACCAATACGGTTATCGGCTGCGAAACCTGAAGTTGCTGAACCTAAACCGATTGCTAAAGCGACTGCACTTAATACTGCTGTTTTTTTCATAAAAACGCTCCTATGTAGAGAAAGAGATTTTATTGTTGATTTTTTATATATCAAATAGAGGAATGTTGCGTACATCTATTGCAACTGAATTCATCATAACGAAATCAAAACTGTTAATCTGTGATCAAACTCACATAAATGAAAACGATTACATAGCAATATTTAAATTTGTGATCTCCGTCACGGTTTTATTGCATTTTCTACGGAAAAACGTCTCACCAATGTTGGATTAAATTGAACAACAGTAGGTGTGACAATAGACGAATCGACTAAACTTAACGCTAGTTTTGCTGCATAATTTGCCATTAAATCAATTGGATATCTAATTGTAGTGAGTTTTGGGATTAAATATCGCGCAATTGGCATATCATCAAATCCCACAATGGAAAATTGTTTCGGGACTTTGATATTGTTTTCATTTAAAACGGAAATTGCTCCCGCAGCCATCGTATCGTTATAGGCTACAACCGCTGTTAAGTTAGAGTTGTAGCTCAATAAATCAATCATCGCCTTTTCACCACCTTCAAAATCAGGTGAATTATGCACAATGGCTTGTTCTACAATAGGGAAGTTATGCGCTTCTAAGGCCTCTAAGTAGCCTTCCTTGCGCTCAGTTTCATCTAAGATGCCGTGATTGGAACCAATGTAGGCGATGTGCTTATGGCCATAACGAATCAGCATTTCAGTGGCAAGATAGGTGCCTTGACGGTTATCAAGGCTGATGCAACGATTTTCATAGCCCGCAATCACGCGGTTAATCACCACCATACCAGGTACATTTTCTAAATAATGCTGTAACTCTTCGTCAGAAAGGGCTTTGGAATGAACAACCAGGCAACTACAACGCTTACGTAGCAAGGTATCAATGGCTTCACGCTCTTTTTCTGCATGATGGTATCCAATGCCGATCAAAATCGTTTTTTGATGCTCTTCAGCGACTTTATCGACCGATTTAACCAAGATAGCAAAGAACGGATCCGTTACATCGGTAACCACCACGCCAATGGTATCAGTATTTTGTACTGCCAGAGCTTGTGCGTTTGCATTGGGTTGATAATTTAAGGCTTCCATCGCGCGTTGTACCGAGTAACGGGTTTTTTCACTCACAGATGGGGAGCGATTAATCACCCGGGAAACAGTGGCAACCGACACGCAAGCTAATTCAGCAACATCTCGAATTGTAGGCATAACAGGGCTCTCATTCATTTTTTCATAGCAATTATCATAGTAAATTTGAATAAAATTGAAAGCGGTTACTTTCAAAAATGCTACATTCGTCACAAAAAAGTGACTGAATGAGCGGCTTATTTCCTGATTTTGTGATAATGATCACGGTTTATTTTTTTTAATTTGTTATCTTATGAGAAAATTTTTTGTAATCGTTTACATTTTGGAGCAAAAATATGAGCGAAACCGTATTTGAACCGACAGATCATCCACATCGTCGTTATAATCCGTTAATTGACCAATGGGTTTTAGTCTCGCCACATCGTGCTAAACGTCCATGGCAGGGGCAACAAGAAAAAGTGAGTGAGGAACAAAAGCCAAGCCACGATCCAAATTGTTATCTTTGCCCGCGTAATAAACGTATCACTGGCGAACCTAACCCGGATTATCATAAACCTTATGTATTCAAAAATGATTTCTCGGCTTTATTGGAAGATACACCAGCGCCAGAGCAATCAGCCGATCCTCTTTTCCAAATGAGCCAAGCTCGTGGTGAAAGCCGTGTTATTTGTTTTTCACCAGATCACAGCAAAACCTTGCCATTATTGACCGCACTTGAAATTGAAGAAGTGATTAAAGTGTGGCAAGAGCAATTGCGTGAACTGGGTCAAAAATATCAGTGGGTACAGATTTTCGAAAACAAAGGTGCGGCAATGGGATGTTCTAATCCCCATCCGCACGGACAAATTTGGGCAAATAGCTTTTTACCAAATGAAGTTGCACGTGAAGATGTTGCTCAACGAAATTATTATGAAAAACACGGTTCGGTACTTTTAGTGGATTACGTTCAAAAAGAATTAGAGAAAAAAGAACGTATTGTGGTGGAAACCGAGCATTGGGTTGCGGTGGTGCCTTATTGGGCAGTGTGGCCGTTTGAAACCCTGTTGTTGCCAAAAGTGCATGTAAAACGCTTAACAGAATTAACTGAATCTCAAGCTAAAGATCTTGCTGTGATATTGAAAAAACTGGCAACAAAATACGATAACTTATTTGAAACGTCTTTCCCTTATTCGATGGGCTTCCATGCTGCACCATTTAATGGTGAAGATAACGAACATTGGCAGCTTCATGCACATTTTTATCCACCATTGTTGCGTTCTGCTACGGTTCGCAAATTTATGGTGGGCTATGAAATGCTAGGTGAAAGCCAACGTGACCTCACCGCTGAACAAGCTGCAGAAAGATTACGTGCCTTAAGCGAAGTACATTATAAAGAACGTTAAGAAATTCTTTCCCTCTTGAGTTAAGAGGGAGTGTGAAAGATAAAGGAAAATAATATGACTCCAGTCCAAAAATCCCAACACATTTTTACTCAAAAATATAACAATCAACCTGAACTGACCGTGTATGCGCCAGGTCGAGTGAACATTATCGGCGAACATACCGACTACAATGATGGCTTTGTAATGCCTTGTGCGATCAATTATGGTACAGCCATTGCGGGATCAAAACGTGCTGATCATATTTGGAATGTTTATGCCGCAGATCTTGATCTTGAGGATACCTTTTCTCTTGATGAAGATTTCCCTCAAAGTGAGCAAAAATGGGCAAATTATGTGCGTGGTGTCGTGAAATTTATTCAAGAACGTTGCCCGCAATTTAAACAAGGCGCTGATTTAGTGATTTCCGGAAATGTGCCACATTCTTCCGGTTTGAGTTCTTCCGCAGCTCTTGAAGTAGCGACGGGTAAGTTCTGCCAACAGCTCAGTGATTTACCTTTAACACATACAGAAATTGCTTTAATTGGCCAAAAAGCTGAGAACAAATTTGTAGGTGCAAATTGCGGGAACATGGATCAATTAATTTCCGCTTTAGGACAAAAAGATCATCTCTTAATGATTGATTGCCGTAGCTTAGAAACACAGCCAACGCCTGTACCGAAAGATGTCGCTGTTATTATTGTGAACTCAAATGTACCGCATGATTTGGTGACGGGTGAATATAATACACGCCGTTGGCAATGTGAAAAAGCTGCAGAATTCTTTGGTGTGAAAGCGTTGCGTGATGTGTCAGTAGAAGAATTTCAAAAAAGAGAAGCAGAATTGACCGCACTTAATTCTTTAGTGGCCAAACGTGCACGCCATGTGGTGACTGAAAACCAACGCGTACTTGATGCCGTTGAAGCCTTAAAACATAACGATTTAACAAAATTAGGTGAGTTAATGGGGCAATCTCACGAATCAATGCGTGATGATTTCGAGATTACCGTGCCGCAAATCGATTATCTTGTTGAACTTGCTCAATTAGTGATTGGTAAAACCGGTGGCGCGAGAATGACAGGTGGTGGTTTCGGTGGCTGTATTGTTGCCCTTGCTCCTCATGATAAAGTTGAAGAAGTGCGTAAAATTATTGCCGATAATTATGAGAAACAAACGGGTTTAAAAGAAGATTTCTACGTTTGCACAGCCTCACAAGGAGTGAGTCTATGCTAGAAAAAACGGCGTTCAATGCACCAGATGGACAGCCTTATCAACTTGTTCAACTCACCAATTCAAATGGCATGACTGTGCAATTTATGGATTGGGGAGCTACTTGGCTTTCATGTAAAGTCCCGGTGAATGGTGAGTTGCGAGAAGTATTACTCGGCTGCAAAGTGGAAGATTATCCTCATCAAACTGCTTATTTGGGCGCAAGCGTAGGGCGCTATGCGAACCGTATTGCTAACGCTAAATTTGAATTAGGTGAGCGAACAATCCAGCTGGTTGCGAATCAAGGCAATCATCAATTACATGGTGGTAAAGAAGGCTTTGATAAACGCCGTTGGAAAGTGGATGAGTGCGGTCAGAATTTTGTGCGTTTTTCCCTTGTATCTCCCGATGGTGAGCAAGGTTTTGAAGGTAATGTACAAGTTAATGCACTTTACACGTTGACCGATGAAAATAGCGTAAAAATTGAATATGAAGCAGAAAGCGATAAAGATACCGCACTGAACTTAACAAACCACGCTTATTTCAATTTAGAAAATGCTGAGCAGGGCTGTGATGTGCGAAATCATACACTACGCCTTAATGCGGATTTCTATTTACCGGTTGATGGTGAAGGCATCCCCAATTCACCACTTAAGCATGTGGTGAATACCAGCTTTGATTTTCGTGTTGCAAAACCAATCGCACAAGATTTTCAGCAAGGCGATCAAGTGGTAACGAAAGGCTACGATCATTCCTTTATCGTCAATAAAGCATGGCAAAAGCCTTGTGTATTATTGACTTCCCCTAATGACGATTTAAGCCTTGAAGTGCTTACATCCCAAGCAGCGTTACAGGTTTATACAGGAAACTATCTTGCCGGCACTCCAACTCGTGAAGGTAGCATTTATCAAGATTTCAGTGGCATCGCCCTTGAAACTCAATGTCTTCCCGATACCCCTAACCATCCCGAGTGGCAAAATTATGGCGGTATTCAAAAAGCAGGTGAACGCTATTACCAGTGGACAGAGTTTAGGTTTAAGTTAAATAGTTAACCTATTTTATAATCTTATTAGATACAAATGATATAGTTCAACTTAACCAAGGTTTCAATAATATTATGAAAAAATTAATCTTATTTATAGCGATTCTTTTATCTGGATGTTCGGCTCATGATATTGCGTTGTCAATAGATAATGCTAGAGCCAAGTTGAGAACAGCAACCTCAGGCCTTAACCAAATTAACTATGGTTCTAAAGGGGTAATTTCTGATTCAGTTAAAAAAATATGTGCTTCTGATAAAGAGAATTATGTCACAGGTTTAATTACAGTTGAGGGCGTTCCAGTTCAATTTAATTCTCCAGAGTTCCTATTAATTACTCGTTATTACGGTGTTTTGCCTGGTGATTACATGGAAACAATCGAATATCAAAAAAGAGCATTTCTTTTAACGAAAGTTGAGGAAAATATTTATATTTTTAGTGATATAGGAAAAGAGCATGGATCTTACTATTATGAGTGGGCGAAAGAAAGAATAGAGAAACATCAGAAGGTTGAAATGCAAGGGATAATAAGTGACGTGTATCATCGAGATAAAGGTTGTCTTTTAATTCTTTCAGATATAGCTATTACGAAGGATTGATGAATATAGCTTATTTTCTAAAGTTTTGTGGTTATTTGTTTAATAGCGGTTAAAAATAATAGTGTTTTTAACCGCACTTTATTTTCAGCCATTTAGCTTAAGTTTTTTGCGCTTTTGGTCAAAATATGCTACTTTTTACGCAGTCAATCCGACAGTAACACATTTAATTTTATGAACGAAGAACATTCGAGTAATCAAACTGAAACAACTAAAAAGTCTTTTTTCCAATCACTTATTGGCCGATTTTTCCAAGGTGAGCTGAAAAACCGTGAAGAACTCGTGGAAGTGATTCGCGATTCAGAACAAAACGATTTAATCGATCAAAATACTCGTGAAATGATTGAAGGGGTAATGGAAATCGCAGAGCTTCGTGTGCGCGATATCATGATTCCTCGCTCGCAAATCGTATTTATTGAATCGAATCAAGATCTTGATGCTTGCTTGAATACGATTATTGAATCAGCTCACTCTCGTTTTCCTGTGATTGCAGATACGGATGACCGCGATAATATTGAAGGTATTTTGCACGCAAAAGATTTGCTTAAGTTTTTACGTGAAGATGCGGAAGAGTTCGAGCTTTCCAAGTTATTACGTCCAGTCGTGATTGTGCCAGAAAGTAAACGTGTCGATCGTATGCTAAAAGATTTTCGTTCTGAGCGTTTCCATATGGCGATTGTGGTGGATGAGTTTGGTGCGGTATCAGGTTTGGTGACTATCGAAGATATTCTCGAACAAATTGTCGGTGATATTGAAGACGAATTTGATGAGGAAGATGTCGCGGATATTCGTCAGCTTTCTCGCCACACTTATGCCGTGCGTGCGCTAACGGATATTGATGATTTTAATGCGCAATTTAACACGCATTTTGATGATGAAGAAGTAGATACCATTGGCGGTTTAATCATGCAAGCCTTTGGGTATTTGCCTAAGCGCGGTGAAGAAATCACCTTAGAAAATATCCAATTTAAAGTGACCTCTGCCGATAGTCGCCGTTTAATTCAGGTACGTGTAACCGTGCCAGATGAGCATTTGTCGGATATGGAAGGCGTAGAAGAGCAAGCCGAGTAAGTTGCTCAGTTTGACCGTATTCTAGACCCCCTCTTTGCTGAAGAGGGGGAATATTTTTTTGTAGTATTGATAAAATGAATAAATTAGCCGTTTATCTTATAGCCCTGATTTCTGGTGTGATTGGCGTATTTGCCTTTTCGCCCTTTGATTATTGGGGATTAGCCTATGTATCCTTAGGCGGATTGCTTTTTGTGGCGAAAAATACCAAAAAATCAACCGCACTTTTGGCCACCTTTTTGTGGTCGATGGGCTTTTTCTGTTTTGGTGTAAGTTGGTTGAATGTCAGCATTCATCAATTTGGTGGCGCTTCCCTTGGCGTGAGCTATCTCTTGGTTGGCTTACTTTCGGCCTACCTTGCACTTTATCCAATGCTTTTCACTTATTTAGTGCAACGTTTTCAGGTGCAAAGTGCGGTCATTTTTGCCGCGATTTGGACATTGACTGAATTCTTGCGTGGATGGGTGTTTACCGGTTTCCCATGGCTACAATTTGGTTATACTCAAATCGATAGTCCGTTTTACGGCATCGCGCCGATTTTTGGTGTCACAGGGCTGACATTCTTTACCGTTTGGGCAAGTGCGGTCATTTTTAACCTTGTTTTTGCGCTTTCAAAAAAACAACTAAATTTAGTTAGCGTGAATACGTTGTTATTATTGGTTGTGGGGGGATTAAGTGCTTATGCAGGTAAGGTGAATTTTGTTCAACCCAAAGAAGGTAAAGGACTAACTGTCACCCTTGCACAAGGTAATATTGAGCAAAATTTAAAATGGGATCCTGAATATCTTTATGCCACAGTGGATATCTATCAAAAACAAATTTTGGCGCATTTAGGCAAGTCTGATTTGATTATTTTACCGGAGTCTGCATTGCCAACTTTAGAAAATGCCATTACGCCATTTTTTGAAGCTTTAGATAAGGTCGCGAAAGAGAAAAACACGGAAGTGATGATTGGTACCGTATATCGCGATGAGCAAAGTGGTAAGTTATTAAATTCGATTGTGACGGCAGGGAATCCAGATTTCCCTTATGAATTAACGACAAAAAATCGTTACAGCAAACATCATCTCGTACCATTTGGTGAGTACGTGCCGTTAGAAAGTTTGTTACGACCACTTAATTCCGTATTTAATTTGCCAATGTCAGCGTTCCAAAGTGGCGATGCGGTACAGCCATCTTTTATGGCAAAACAACATGCTTTTGCGCCAGCTATTTGTTATGAAATTATTTTTGGTGAGCAACTTCGTGAAAATCTGAAAAAAGAAACAGATTATTTGCTGACGATTTCTAATGATGCATGGTTTGGTGATAGTATTGGCCCTTGGCAACATTTGCAAATGGCTAGAATGCGCGCACTCGAATTAGGTAAACCATTAATTCGTGCAACGAATACAGGGATTTCAGTGTTTATTGATGCAAAAGGCAACATTGAAGCGCAAGCGCCTCAATTTGAGGAAACAACGCTGACCCATAAAATGGTGCCAACAGAGGGCAAAACGCCTTATGCAGCATTAGGTAATTTACCTATTTATGTGTTGTCATTGATTTTTGTGTTATTACGTGGCTTCACGACGTTATTAAAACGTCGCTTGAACCTTTCACAAAAATAGCAGTCAAAACGACCGCACTTTTTTAACGTGAGAGAAAAATAAATTTCTTCTTATAAAACCAATGAGATTTTAATGAATAAAAATCTAATCGAAGTCAAAAACCTGACCTTTAAACGAGGTGAGCGTGTGATTTACGATAACCTGAATTTAAAAGTCCAACAGGGCAAAATTACGGCCATTATGGGGCCATCAGGGATCGGAAAAACCACGCTACTGAAATTAATTGGCGGTCAGTTGCACCCTGAGCAAGGCGAGATTTTGTTTGATGGACAAGATATTTGTCGTCTTTCAAATCGAGAGCTTTATGAAGTGCGTAAACGCATGGGAATGTTATTCCAATCAGGTGCATTATTTACGGATATTTCAACATTTGATAACGTGGCATTTCCGATTCGCGAGCATACGCGTTTGCCAGAAAGTCTAATTCGTCAAATTGTGTTGATGAAATTAGAAGCAGTAGGCTTACGAGGTGCGGCAGATTTAATGCCTTCAGAGCTTTCTGGTGGGATGGCGCGTCGTGCAGCATTAGCTCGAGCGATCGCACTTGACCCAGATTTAATCATGTTTGATGAGCCGTTTACGGGGCAAGATCCAATCAGTATGGGCGTAATTGTGAGCTTAATTAAACGCTTAAATGAGGCGCTGAATTTAACCTCTATTGTGGTTTCCCATGATGTGAATGAAATATTAAGTATTGCGGATTATGCCTATATCATTGCGGATAAGCATGTGATCGCGGAAGGAACATCAGAACAACTGCTTGCTAGCCAAGATCCTCAAGTGGTACAGTTCTTAAAAGGTGAAGCGGATGGACCGGTGAGATTCCATTATCCGGCAAAAGATTATGTGGAGGAATTATTTAAATGATCGTTGATATGATTTCTTCACTTGGACGAAGCGTAATCAAATTTTTCCGTGCATTAGGCCGCTCAGGCTTTATGTTGTTTGGTGCGTTAGTCGGTAAGCCACAAATTCGTAAGCATTTTCCTTTATTAGTGAAGCAGTTGTACGTATTAGGTGTACAGTCGTTATTAATTATCCTGCTTTCAGGTTTATTTATTGGAATGGTGTTAGGCTTACAAGGCTATGTAGTCTTGGTAGATTTTTCTGCTGAAACCAGCCTTGGACAACTTGTGGCACTGTCTTTATTACGTGAATTAGGCCCAGTAGTGACCGCACTTTTATTTGCGGGGCGAGCGGGTTCAGCGCTAACGGCTGAAATTGGCTTAATGAAAGCCACAGAACAACTTTCCAGCCTTGAAATGATGGCAGTCGATCCACTACGTCGTGTGATTGCACCGCGTTTTTGGGCGGGCGTGATTGCGATGCCAATTCTTGCGATTCTCTTTACCGCGATTGGTATTTGGGGCGGATCGCTTGTTGGCGTGGATTGGAAAGGTGTGGATGCAGGTAGCTTCTGGTCAGTGATGCAAAATGCTGTCAGCTGGAGCTATGACATTCTAAACGGATTTATTAAAAGCGTATTTTTCGCCATTGCGGTGGTGTGGATTGCGTTATTCAATGGTTATGATTGTATTCCAACGTCTGAAGGTATCAGTCAGGCCACAACCAGAACGGTTGTCCACGCATCACTTGTGGTACTTGGGCTCGATTTCATCTTAACTGCCATTATGTTTGGGGCAGGCTAATAGGGTATTTTTATGCGACAAACAATTAAATATGAATTTTGGGTAGGCTTATTTTTACTACTCGGTATCGCTGCGTTAGTGTTTCTAGGCTTACGCGTAGCAAATGTACAAGGTTTTGGTGACACAAAATCTTACACAGTGACTGCAACTTTTGACAATATTGGTGGACTAAAAGTCCGTGCACCACTTAAACTTGGTGGGGTAGTCATTGGTCGCGTGTCTGACATTACATTAGACGAAAAATCTTACTTGCCAAAAGTCAGTATCGCGATTAATGAAGAATATAAAGAAATTCCGGAAAATAGTTCGTTATCGATCAAAACATCGGGATTATTGGGCGAGCAATATATCGCCTTAACTATGGGCTTTGATGATGGTGAAACCGCGATGTTAAAAAACGGTAGCCAAATTCAAGACACTAAATCCGCAATGGTATTGGAAGATTTAATCGGCCAGTTCCTTTACGGTGATAAAAAAGCAGATGGTAATGCTGACAAAGCAGAATCAGATGTAAAATAATAATCTTTATTTAGGAGATTTATGATGAAATTTACTCAGTTTAAAAAATGGTTTAGCGTAATGGCATTTGCAGTGACTACACTTTTTGTGACTCAAACTGCACGTGCAGAAACGAGCCCTTATGTGTTGATGCAACAAGCATCAGATAAGTTATTTGCCGATATCAAAAACAATCAGGCAAAAATTAAAAAGGATCCAAACTATTTACGTACTATCGTGCGTAACGATTTATTACCTTATGTGCAAGTAAACTATGCAGGTTCTTTGGTGTTAGGTTCACACTTTAAATCAACCACACCGGAACAACGTGAAAAATTCTTTAAAGCATTCAGTGATTTTATCGAACAAGCTTATGCACAAGTATTAACCGCTTATACCGATCAAAATATTCAAATTGAACCGGCTAAAGAAGTGGGTGACAAAAACCTTGTGAGTATTCGTGTAAACATCATGCAAAATGGTGGACAAGCGCCAATCAAATTAGATTTTAAATGGCGTAAAAACAGTAAAACTGGCGAATGGCAAGCTTATGACATGGTTGCTGAAGGCGTGAGCATGGTTGTAACCAAACAAAATGAATGGAGCGGTATCTTACGTCAACAAGGTATTGAAGCATTAACTGCTCAAATTCAAAAATCTGCTGCGGCACCAGTGACATTGAGCAAATAAGCGAATGACTGCGTTAAAGTGGGATTTAATCCAAAATAATGATAAGATAGCTCTCCAATTATCGGGGGAGCTATCCCGCAACACGTTGTTACCATTATGGCAACAACGTGCTTCTTTTTTATCAGAAAAGCAAAATAATCAAAGTCTCATTGAATTTGATTTAACTGAAATCAATCGAATTGATTCTGCTGGTTTTGCATTATTGTGTGATTTTCTACACGATTGTGAGCAGTTACCAAATAAAAAAGTGCGGTTGATAAACCCTCCAGAACAGTTATTAACCCTTGCTGATTTAGTGAATTTGTCTCATTGGATTAGCACTTTTATCGACCATAATTAAAACGGAAATCCGAATGGAACTGCAAGAAATTGAACGTATTTTAAAAGAAAGCCTGAATGTAGATGAGGTTTATGCTCAAGGTGAAAATGCACATTTTGGTGTGATAGTAGTGAGTGATGAGATCTCAGCACTTTCTAAATTAAAACAGCAACAAACCATCTATGCGCCATTAATGCCTTACTTTCAAACTGGCGAAATTCATGCTTTAACTATTAAAACCTATACCACTGCAAAGTGGAAAATGGATCGTCTATTACATCAAGCAAGCTAGGATTTTCTATGGAAAAATTTCGTGTTTATGGCGGGCAATCTCGCTTAAGTGGTACTGTAACCATCTCAGGTGCAAAAAATGCTGCACTTCCTATTCTTTTTGCTGCAATTTTGGCAACTAAGCCGGTTAAATTAACAAACGTACCAGAACTAAAAGATATTGATACCACTTTAAAAATCTTACGCAAACTTGGCGTTGTGGCAGAGCGTGATGCTGAAGGTGCAGTATTATTAGATTGTTCTAAAATTGATCACTTCGTTGCGCCATATGAATTAGTAAAAACCATGCGTGCTTCTATTTGGGCATTAGCACCGTTGGTGGCTCGTTTTAATCAAGGTCAAGTTTCTTTACCAGGCGGTTGTTCTATCGGTGCACGTCCGGTTGATCTTCACATTAGTGGCTTAGAAAAACTCGGTGCAACGATTGAGCTTGATGAAGGTTATGTAAAAGCGGTTGTTGCTGATCGTCTTGTCGGTACGCGTATTGTGATGGAAAAAGTGAGCGTTGGCGCGACTTTATCTATCATGATGGCTGCAACACTTGCAAAAGGTACAACAATCATTGAAAACGCTGCTCGCGAGCCAGAAATTGTTGATACTGCAGATTTCCTCAATAAAATGGGCGCTAAAATTACAGGTGCTGGGACAGATCATATTGTCGTTGAAGGTGTTGACCGCTTAACAGGCTGTGAGCACAGCATTGTGCCAGATCGTATTGAAACCGGCACATTCTTAATTGCGGGTGCCATTTCTGGTGGTCGCGTGGTATGTAAAAATACTAAAGCGGATATCATGGATGCGGTGATTGATAAACTTCGTGAAGCAGGAGCGGAAGTTGAAGTCACAGAAGATAGCATTACATTGGATATGCATGGCAATCGTCCGAAAGCTGTCAATATTCGTACTGCACCACACCCAGGTTTCCCAACAGATATGCAAGCACAGTTCACCTTGTTAAACATGGTGGCAGAAGGCACCAGTATCATTACTGAAACCATCTTTGAAAACCGCTTTATGCACATTCCAGAATTAATTCGTATGGGCGGTAAAGCTGAAATTGAAGGTAACACGGCAGTTTGTCATGGTGTTGAGCATCTTTCTGGTGCAGAAGTCATGGCGACAGATTTACGTGCATCAATCAGCCTTGTGTTAGCAGGATGCATCGCAAGTGGTGAAACTATCGTAGATCGTATTTATCATATCGATCGTGGTTATGAGCATGTTGAAGATAAACTTCGTTGCTTAGGTGCGAAGATTGAACGTTTCTCTGAAAAGAGCGAAGAAGTTTAATTAAATCCAGATAAAAAAAGAGCGGTCAATTTTGACCGCTTTTTTATTTTCTATCCATTATTTTTTCGAATAATCTCTTGCCCCAAAAATGGCAGTACCAATGCGTACCATCGTTGAACCGCATTTTATGGCACTTTGCATATCATCGGACATTCCCATAGAAAGCGTATCAATTTGTTGATGAGGGAAAGCAACTTTTAGTTGCTCAAATAATTGTTCCATTTGGCTAAAAGCCGCTTCTTGTTCAGCAATATTATCTGTTGGTGCAGGGATCGCCATTAATCCACGCAAACGTAAGTGTGGTAGATTTTCGATGTGTTTTGCAAGCTCAAGCATTTCACTCGGTTGAATACCTGATTTACTCGCTTCATCACTGATATTAATTTGAATCAAAACATTCAAAGGGGCTTTATTGGCAGGACGTTGTTCGTTTAAACGAACAGCAATTTTTGCACGTTCTAGTGTTTGCATCCAATCGAAATGTTCTGCCACAAGACGCGTTTTATTAGATTGTAGAGGCCCAATAAAATGCCATTCAAGTTGAATATTCTGTGCTTCAAAATACTGAATTTTATCTACGCCTTCTTGAACGTAGTTCTCCCCAAATGCTTTTTGTCCGGCTTGGTAGGCTTCTAAAATCGCTTCATTGGGTTTGGTTTTAGAAACTGCCAATAAAGTGACCGCACTTTCAGGACGATGTGCAAGTTGAGTGGATGTTTGGATTTGTTGATGAATGGTTTCGAGTGCTTGTTGAATTGTCATCATTTCCTTCCTGACCAATGTGAAACTCGTTTTATTCTACACCAAAGCGATGATTTTTAGAAAAAATCTTCATTTTTTTGATTTTGTGTTTGACAAGCTCGCGCTTTTTCGGTATTTCTAAACACATCTTTTTTTCAAGGTAAAAATACAATGAAAAATAACCGCACTTTCACTATTACCACCATTATTATGACCATTACGACAATTAATGGGGCGGGTTAGTGCGTAGCAAACAGGATCAAGAAAACCCGCATTCAGTCTAGTGCGGGTTTTTTAATATTTAAAAATCACAACATCTGAGGATATTATCATGCGCGTATTAAAATTTGGTGGCACTTCATTAGCCAACCCTGAGCGTTTCTCACAAGCAGCTCAATTAATCGAAAAAGCTCATTTAGAAGAACAAGCAGCCGGTGTGTTATCCGCTCCTGCTAAAATCACCAATCATCTTGTTGCCCTCTCTGAAAAAGCCGCATTAAATCAACCTACCGATACCCACTTTAACGAAGCCGTTGAAATTTTCTATAACATCATTAATGGTTTGCACGCCGAAAATAATAAATTTGATCTTGCGGGCACAAAAGCATTAATTGATGCAGAATTTGCCCAAATTAAAGGCTTATTAGAAGAAATCCGTCAAGCTGGCAGAGTAGAAGATAAGGTTAAAGCAACCATTGACTGTCGTGGTGAGAAATTATCGATTGCCATGATGAAAGCGTGGTTTGAAGCACGTGGATACAGTGTTCACATTATTGATCCTGTTAAGCAATTATTAGCACAAGGCGGTTACTTAGAATCTTCAGTTGATATTGAAGAATCTACAAAACGCGTTGATGCGAAAAGTATCGGAAAAGATAAAGTAGTCTTAATGGCTGGTTTTACTGCTTGTAATGACAAAGGTGAATTAGTGTTATTAGGCCGTAACGGTTCTGATTATTCAGCGGCCTGTTTAGCGGCTTGTTTAGACGCGTCTGTTTGTGAAATTTGGACTGATGTAGATGGCGTTTATACTTGTGATCCACGTTTAGTGCCTGATGCACGTTTATTACCAAGCCTTTCTTATCGTGAAGCAATGGAGCTTTCTTATTTTGGTGCGAAAGTGATCCATCCGCGTACAATAGGTCCATTATTACCAAAACAAATTCCATGTGTAATTAAAAATACGGGCAATTCATCTGCACCAGGTTCTGTAATTGATGGTCATGCAAAATCTGAAGAGTTACAGGTAAAAGGGATTACTAACCTTGATAACGTGGCGATGTTTAACGTTTCAGGTCCAGGTATGCAAGGTATGGTGGGAATGGCCGCTCGCGTCTTCTCTGCTATGTCAAAAGCAGGGATTTCGGTCATTTTAATCACACAGTCTTCTTCTGAATACAGCATTAGTTTCTGCGTACCAGTGAAATCAGCAGATGCAGCGAAAGCGATTTTAGAACAAGAATTTGCTGCAGAATTAAAAGCCCATGATTTAGAACCGATTGAAGTTGCAAAAGATCTTTCTATTATCTCTGTTGTGGGCGATGGCATGAAACAAGCTAAGGGTATCGCAGCTCGTTTCTTCTCTGCATTGGCTCAAGCGAATATTAGCTTAGTAGCAATTGCACAAGGTTCTTCTGAGCGTTCAATTTCAGCGGTAGTGGCACAAAATAAAGCAATTGAAGCTGTGAAAGCGACTCATCAAGCCCTTTTTAATAATAAGAAAGTCGTCGATATGTTTCTAGTCGGCGTAGGTGGTGTAGGCGGTGAATTGATTGAACAAATCAAACAACAAAAAGAGTACCTTGCAAAGAAGGATATTGAAATCCGTGTTTGTGCCTTGGCGAATTCAACAAAAATGCTTTTGGATGAAAACGGATTGAATTTAGATAATTGGAAAGCTGATCTTGAAAATGCAACCCAACCTTCTGATTTCGATGTGTTGTTATCTTTCATTAAATTACATCACGTAGTGAATCCAGTCTTTGTCGATTGTACAACGGCTGAATCGGTAGCAGGACTTTATGCACGTGCGTTAAAAGAAGGCTTCCACGTGGTAACCCCAAACAAAAAAGCGAATACCCGTGAATTAGCCTATTACCATGAATTACGTCGTAATGCCCAAGCGAGCCAACATAAATTCTTATATGAAACTAACGTAGGGGCAGGCTTACCGGTTATCGAAAACTTACAAAACTTATTGGCAGCAGGTGATGAACTTGAGTATTTTGAAGGTATTTTATCAGGCTCACTTTCATTTATCTTCGGTAAATTAGAAGAAGGACTTTCTCTTTCAGAAGTGACCGCACTTGCACGTGAAAAAGGCTTTACAGAACCCGATCCTCGTGATGATTTATCGGGGCAAGATGTGGCACGTAAATTGCTTATTTTAGCGCGTGAAGCAGGGCTAGAACTTGAGCTTTCCGATGTAGAAGTAGAAGGCGTGTTACCGAAAGGCTTCTCTGAAGGCAAATCAGCCGATGAATTTATGGCGATGTTGCCACAATTAGATGCGGAATTTAAAGCACGCGTTGAAGCTGCGAAAGCGGAAGGGAAAGTATTACGCTACGTAGGCCAAATTAAAGATGGCCACTGCAAAGTGTCAATCATTGCCGTGGATCAAAATAACCCATTGTACAAGGTGAAAGACGGTGAAAATGCCCTTGCGTTCTATACGCGTTATTATCAACCAATTCCGTTGCTATTACGTGGTTACGGTGCAGGTAACGCAGTAACTGCAGCGGGCATCTTTGCGGATATTTTAAGAACATTACACCACTAAAAAGGACTTAACATGTTAAGAATTTATGCTCCAGCATCGAGTGCAAATATTAGTGTCGGTTTTGACACATTAGGCGCAGCCATTTCACCGATTGATGGTTCATTATTAGGTGATGTCGTACAGATTGAGTCTATTCCAAGTGGTTTTGAGCTCGAAAGTGCGGGCTATTTTGTGCGTAAATTGCCAAAAGAACCACAAAAAAATATCGTGTATCAGGCCTATGTACTGTTTAGTGAGCAATTAAAATTACGCAATGAGAGAGTCAAACCATTGCGTTTGACCCTTGAGAAAAATATGCCGATTGGTTCAGGATTGGGGTCAAGTGCGTGCTCTATCGTGGCTGCATTAGTAGCATTAAATAAATTCCACGATGAACCATTTTCAAAAATGGAATTGTTAGAAATGATGGGGGAGCTAGAAGGTCGTATTTCAGGTTCTATCCATTATGATAATGTGGCACCTTGTTACTTAGGCGGTGTGCAATTTATGGTACAATCTCTCGGTAACATTTGCCAAAAACTGCCATTTTTTGATAATTGGTATTGGGTCTTAGCTTATCCAGGCATTGAGGTTTCAACCGCTGAAGCACGCGCAATTTTACCGAAAAGTTACACGCGTCAGGATGTGATTTCTCATGGTCGTCATTTAGGTGGCTTTGTACATGCATGTCACACGCATCAAGAAAACCTTGCAGCGATGATGATGAAAGATGTAATTGCGGAACCTTATCGTGAAGCTTTATTGCCAAATTTCGCGGAAGTGAAACAAGCCACTCGTGATTTAGGTGCATTAGCGACGGGGATTTCAGGCTCTGGCCCAACGATTTTCTCCATTGCACCTGATTTACAAACCGCAACAAAACTGGCGACTTATTTAGAAAATCATTATTTACAAAACAATGAAGGCTTTGTGCACGTTTGTAAGGTCGATAATGATGGCGCAAGAGAGCTAGGTTAAACAACACATCGCTTTTATCCCCTCTTTTATAAGAGGGGAATAACATTTTATTAAAACTCTATAATTAACGGATATACAATGAATTTGTACAACATCAAACACCCTGAAGAACAAGTGAATTTTGCGCAAGCAGTACGTCAAGGACTTGGCAAAGATCAAGGTTTGTTCTTTCCTGAAACGATCTCAGCGTTAACCAATATTGACGAGTTATTAGCCTTACCATTGGTTGAACGTAGCCAAAAGATTCTTGGCGCCTTAATCGGTGAAGAATTACCGAAAGCCACTTTGGATGCGATGGTAAAAAATGCATTTACTTTTCCAGCACCATTAGAAAAAGTAGAAGACAATATTTATGCCCTTGAATTATTCCACGGTCCAACTTTAGCATTTAAAGACTTTGGTGGTCGTTTTATGGCGCAGGCGCTCGCTGCAGTGCGTGGTGATGGCAAAATCACCATTTTAACAGCGACATCTGGTGATACTGGTGCGGCAGTTGCCCATGCATTTTACGGGTTGGAAAATATCAATGTTGTGATTTTATATCCGAAAGGCAAAATCAGCCCATTACAAGAAAAACTATTCTGTACTTTAGGTGGGAATATTCGCACTGTTGCGATTAATGGCGATTTCGATGCGTGCCAAGCGTTAGTCAAGCAAGCGTTTGATGATGCAGAGCTACGTCAAGCAATTGGTTTAAACTCAGCAAACTCTATCAACATTAGCCGTTTATTGGCGCAGGTTTGTTATTACTTTGAAGCCGTAGCTCAATTACCAAAAGAAAAACGTGGTAACGTAGTAGTTTCTGTACCAAGTGGTAACTTCGGTAACTTAACTGCGGGATTAATCGCAAAAACATTAGGTTTACCAATTAAACGCTTTATTGCTTCAACCAATGCGAATGATACTGTGCCGCGTTATTTGGAATCGGGTAATTGGGCACCTAAAGCGACTGTAGCTACGCTTTCTAATGCGATGGATGTTAGTCGTCCGAACAACTGGCCACGTGTAGAAGAGTTATTTAAACGCAATGGCTGGAATTTAAGTGATTTAGGTTCAGGTATGTTAAGCGATGGCGAAACAGAAGAAACCTTAAAAGCGATGTATGCAAAAGGTTATTTATGTGAACCACATGGTGCGATCGCCTATCAAGTATTGAAAGACCAACTTAAAGCGGATGAAACCGGTATTTTCTTATGTACGGCACATCCTGCGAAATTTAAAGAGTCTGTGGAGCGCATTCTTTCGCTCGATCTTCCATTGCCAGAAGCGTTAGATAAACACAACAAATTGCCATTACTTTCTGATGAAATGGATGACGATTTTGCACAATTACGTGCATATTTGTTGAAATAGTAAAAAAGTGCGGTTGATTTTGACCGCACTTTTGTTTTGTTACTCAAAAGGGCGGGATAAACGCCCTTTATTTTTAGGAATTAATCTTCTTTTCCTAAGATTTGATTCACTTCACTCTTATAGAGTACGGCTTTAGCACCGAAAATAGCCTGTACACCACCGCCGACTTCAAGCACATCAATCGCGCCTAATTTTTTCAATGTAGCTTTATCAACGGCTTTGACATCCTTAACAGAAACACGTAAGCGAGTAATACACGCATCAACGTTTTCAATATTTTCAGCGCTACCTAATGCTGCAATAATTTTATGTGCATTTTCAGTAAGAGAGCTCGTTTCTTGTTCTACATTATCTTCGGTTTCTTCACCGCGTCCTGGCGTCATCACATTAAAGATGCGAATCAAGAAAACGAAAGAGAAATAATAGAGCAGAGCCCAAGGAATACCGACGAAAATGACACGCAACCAATGGGTGTTTTCATCACCTTGTAAAATACCGAAGAGCAAGAAATCAATAAAACCACCAGAGAAAGTATTCCCGATAGAGATATTTAAATAATCGGCAATAAAGAAAGATACACCATCTAAGAATGCGTGGAACACATAAAGCCATGGTGCAACAAACAAGAACATGAATTCGATCGGTTCAGTGATGCCAGTAATGAAAGAGGTTAGGGCTGCACCTAGGAATAAGCCGCCAATTTGTGCACGGCGTTTTTTCGGTACACAGTGATACATAGCCAAACAGGCAGCTGGTAAGCCAAACATCATAGTATCAAAACGGCCGGCAAAGAAACGCGTCCCTTCAGTAAATAAACCGTGGTGATTTGGATCCGCTAATTGAGCAAAAAAGATTTTTTGTGCACCAACAATCATCTCACCATTGACCATTTCCACACCGCCTAGTTCAGAATACCAAAACAGTGGATAAATCATGTGATGTAAGCCAACCGCGCCAGATAATCGCATTAAGAAACCATATAAGAATGTTCCAAAGGTTCCCATGGAGGCGATACTTTTACCTGCGGATACGAGCCATTGTTGGAAAGTTGGCCAAATGAGGAAGAAAACTAATCCAACGAAAATAGCTGAAAAAGCAGTCACAATTGGCACAAAGCGAGAGCCGCCAAAGAAACCTAATACTTGTGGTAACTGGATGTTGTGATAGCGATTGTGTAATTTAACGGTAATCAAGCCCATCACCAATGCACCAATCACACCTGTATCAATGCTTTTTACATCAGGAGAGAAAATCGGAATTAATGCGGCAATGGTGCCCGTCATAATGAGATAACCGACAACCGCGGCGAGAGCAGCAACGCCTTTGTCACGTTTAGCTAAGCCGATACCTAAACCAATACACAATAATAAGGCCAAATTGGCAAACACCACGCTACCGGCTGCTGACATGATCTGAAACAGGCCTTGCAGCGCCTCATTATTTAAAATTGGATAAGCTTGCACTGTTGCTTTATTGGAAAGAGCGCCACCGATCCCGAGTAAAAGACCCGCAGCAGGCAAAATAGCAATCGGCAACATGAATGCCTTACCAACTTGTTGAAGTTGTTTAAACATAGAACCTCCTGTGATTACTTTCTGGAAATGTAACGTATTTAAAGAGAAAAATCTGTGAAACCACTCACAGTTTCAATCTAACACCTTGCTTTGATGAGTTTTAGCTTATGTTGGCGTACGGTGGATTTCCTTTTATAATGCAATCAAACTTGCATGTTTATTCATTATTTTTATGACAACTTTTATTGCCTACGCCAATATTCAACAACCTTTTCCTTTTGATGAAATTCCTAAGGAACTAGTCCCTGAGAATTTACATACGGAACCGAAGGGAAATTCTCGGATAACGCAACGACATGAATGTCGTCGATTGGCGCATTTTTTACTTTGGCAGTTGCTAAAAACAGCGGAAAAATCAACTGCACTTTTAGGACGAATTTATCGTACCCAAAGTGACAGACCACAATTTCCCGTCGAGAATATTGATTTTAATATTAGTCACTCTGGTGATTGGGTCGCCGTATTGCTGCATATTAATGAATCAGAAAAAAGTGCGGTCGGTATTGATATTGAACTCTCGAAAAGACGGAATTTTTCTGCGCTTATGGCGCATTTTGCGCCACAAGCAGAACAAGATTGGTTTGCTAAACAATCTGACGAAGAGCGGGCTTTTTATCGTTGTTGGTGTTTGCGTGAAGCCGTGTTGAAATCACAAGGCATAGGAATAGTGAAGTTATCAAGTGTGATGCATTTGCCAAAACAACTGCAGATCTTTTCAGATTATTGTCCAAAAGGAGCGTTGCTCTTTACGGATGAATTGCCTTTTTACTTTGCGGCATTTGTAAATCAGTCAAAAATTCAACCGCACTTTTATCACTGGAATGGAAAAAAATTACTCGAAAAAAATATAAAAAAATCCTTGATTTACCAAGTAAATGAATAAAAGAAAATCCTTGAAAATATTCAAGGATTTTTTATTTTATAAAACTTGATTAGACACTTGTATTTTCATAGACTAACCCCATTTATTTCGATAAACTCATTAAAATTTTTAGACAAATGGAGAACGTAATGTCGCAAAACGGTCCAGATCAAGATCCTTGGGGTAAACCGGGACAGGGCAGCGGTCCAAAACAGTCAGATAATTCATCAGATAAGCAAAATGAAAATGGCTGGGGCTCGCGAGACAATAAAAATCAGGAGCAATCACCACCAGATATTGAAGAAGTATTCAATAATCTGTTGAAAAAATTAGGTGGGGGTAATAAAAAAGGCGGTTCAAATAATACTTCGCCGAATATCCCTTCATTCAATTTAGGTAAAATTTTACCGATCGCCGCGGTGATCGGAGGAATTATTTGGGGTGCAAGCGGTTTTTACACCATCAAAGAAGCGGAACGTGGTGTGACGTTACGTTTTGGTGAGTTTCATTCTACCGTTCAACCAGGTTTGAACTGGAAACCAACTTTCATTGATAAAGTGGTTCCAGTGAATGTAGAACAAGTTCGCGAGCTTAAAACGCAAGGTGCAATGTTAACCAAAGATGAAAACATGGTTAAAGTGGAAATGACCGTACAATATCGCGTGCAAAATCCAGAAAAATATTTGTTTAGCGTGAGCAATGCAGATAATAGTCTCGGACAAGCGACGGACAGTGCGCTTCGTTATGTGATCGGCCATATGACCATGAATGATATTCTGACAACGGGTCGAGCAGTGGTGCGTGAAAATACTTGGAAAGCGTTGAATGATATTATTAAACCTTATGACATGGGGCTTGAAGTGATTGACGTGAACTTCCAATCCGCACGTCCACCAGAAGAAGTGAAAGATGCTTTCGATGATGCGATTAAAGCACAGGAAGATGAACAACGTTATATTCGTGAAGCAGAAGCTTATGCTCGTGAGAAAGAACCAATCGCTCGCGGTGACGCACAGCGTATTATAGAAGAAGCTACTGCTTACAAAGATCGTGTTGTACTTGACGCGCAAGGGGAAGTGGAACGTTTACAACGTCTTTTACCTGAATTTAAAGCGGCACCTGAGTTGTTAAAAGAGCGTCTTTATATTCAAACCATGGAAAAAGTCATGGCAAATACGCCGAAAGTCATGTTAGATGCAAATAATGGTAACAATTTAACCGTATTACCATTAGAACAATTAATGGGTAAAAAAGCGGCTCAACCGACTACTACAACGCCTGAAAGTGCGGTCAGTTCTGCACCTGTTTCAACACAAGAACGTCGTGTAGAAACGCAAACGGCTCAACCAGTTCAATCAAATGAAGGCATTCGCCAAGGGAGATTTAACTAATGCGTAAATTTTTACTTCCGATTATTGTGGTGATTGCTGCGGTGCTATATTCCAGCGTCGTGGTTGTAACTGAAGGTACGCGTGGTATTATGTTGCGTTTTAACAAAGTACAACGTGATGCAGAAAACAAAGTAGTGGTGTATGAACCAGGTTTGCATTTCAAATTACCTTTAATTGATAGCATTAAAGTGCTTGATGCGCGTATTCGTACCCTTGATGGTTCAGCTACTCGTTTTGTGACAGTCGAGAAAAAAGACTTGTTGGTGGATTCCTATGTAAAATGGAAAATCAGCGATTTCGGTCGTTTCTATACTGCAACGGGTGGTGGCGATTATAACCAAGCTGCAAGCTTATTAAGCCGTAAAGTGAATGACCGTCTGCGTTCAGAAATTGGTACTCGCACGATTAAAGATATCGTTTCAGGTACCCGTGGTGAATTAATGGCGGGGGCGAAAAAAGCGTTAAATTCAGGGCAGGATAGTACCTCTGAATTAGGGATTGAAGTCGTCGATGTTCGCGTAAAACAAATCAATTTACCGGATGAAGTTTCTTCTTCGATTTACCAACGTATGCGTGCAGAACGTGATGCCGTTGCCCGTGAACACCGTTCTCAAGGTAAAGAAAAAGCTGCATTCATTCAAGCAGATGTGGATCGTAAAGTGACCTTGATCTTAGCGAATGCAAATAAAACTGCACAAGAATTGCGTGGTAATGGTGATGCGGCAGCAGCGAAATTATATTCTCAAGCTTTTGCTCAAGAACCACAGTTTTATAGCTTTATTCGTAGTTTAAAAGCGTATGAAAGTAGCTTTGAAGGTTCAGGTAATATGATGATCTTGAAACCAGATAGTGATTTCTTCCGCTTTATGCAAGCGCCAAAGAAATAAACGAGAGATAATAAAACGTAAAGTGCGGTTAGAAATAACCGCATTTTTATTGCTTAATTTTAGGGAGATCTCTATTTATAAGTTAAAAACACCTGTAATGCAATCAATCGCATCCATAGCCAAATCAAATTAAATCCACATAAAATATAAGCCAATTTTTTGGCATAATCACCTTGCTTTAGGTTTTACCTTTCTTTTTTTATATTTTATTGATCATTTGGAGGATTAAATGAAAAAACTGATTATTGGCGGTGCGGCCATTGCAGTATTGGGTTATTTGGGGGTTGTGGGGTATCTACATCAATTTGATAAAGAGAACGCGACCCAACTTTTAATGGAAAATCGCTATACGGGCGAACAAGAAAAAGTGGCAAAAGCGTTGTTTGATAACAGCTGCCAATATTGCCATAGTCCAAACACACCTCTTCCATTTTATTCAAAATTCCTGATTGTGGGTGATCAAATGCAATCGGATATTCAAAGTGGGCTTCGTGCTTTCCGCCTTGATCGTTTACTTGAAGGCTTAAAAGATCCGAGCAAATTATCCCAAGCTGATTTAGCAAAATTACAACGTGTACTAGAAAATAATGAAATGCCAATTGCTAAATTCAGACATCTTCACTGGGGAAGTAAACCAGATGAGCAAGAAAAAGTGGCGTTGCTTAACTGGATTCGTGAAGCACGTAAAATATCTTTACCAAAAGAAACACCCAATGTTGATGCCGATCGTTTAGTGCAACCCATTCCAGACAGTATTGCAACAGATGAAGCAAAAGTTGCGTTAGGTCATGATCTTTACTTTGATGGACGTTTATCCGGCGATGGTTCTATTCAATGCCATACTTGTCACCAATTAGACAAAGGTGGTGTGGATAGACTTGATACTTCAACGGGTATTGATGGTAAAAAAGGTCCAATTAATGCGCCAACTGTATTCAATGCGGCATTCAACTTTGTTCAATTCTGGGATGGCCGTGCAGCAGATTTAGCGGATCAGGCAAAAGGTCCTCCAACAAATCCAGTAGAAATGGGCTCGCATTCTTGGGATGATATTGTGGCGCGTTTTGAAATGGATGAAGAATTCAAAAAAGCATTCTTAAAAGAATATCCACAAGTGACGAAAGAAACCTTAACTCACGCGATTGGTGAATATGAAAAAACATTAATTACGCCAAATAGTGATTTCGACCGTTATTTGAAAGGAGATAAAACAGCCTTAACTGAGCAACAAGTTCACGGTTATGAGTTATTCAAACAACATAAATGCGATACTTGTCATACTGACGTAGCAATGGGCGGACAATCTTATGAATACATGGGACTCTACGGCGATTATTTTAAAGATCGTGGTACGCCATTAACTGATGCAGATGAAGGTCGCTTTGCACAAACTAAAGATCCATTTGATATGCATCGCTTCAAAGTACCAACTTTACGTAACATCGCGCTTACCGCACCATATTTCCATGATGCGTCAGCAAAAGAGCTAAAAGATGCTGTGCGTGCAATGTTGAAATACCAAAGTAACGTGCAACAGCCAGCCCAAAAAGATGTGGAGGACATCACCTCTTTCTTAGAAAGTTTGACAGGTGAATTTAAAGGTGAAAAATTAAAATAATCCTTTAAGCTGTAAATAGAAATGACCGCAAGTGCGGTCGTTTTTTATGTGGGTTAATATTATTGCATACTATTCTTTGCAAGCCATGCCTGAATTCTTGCTTCAACTTTCTTTTCGTTGTAGCCGATTTGTGGGAAGAGGCTAAATTGATAGAACCAGTTGAAGTAGTCACTGGTGATACGTTTTTCTTTTTTAAAGAACTTGCCGTATTCTTCGTCCGGATTTTCGCTGCCTAAATAATCCAAAATAAAGTTAAGTAAGGCATGATTTTGATATTCGCACGCCGGGCGATAAATGCCGAGTGGCACACGACGTGAGCGTTTATTCGGATTTTCGTGCGGAATGTTAAACACCAAACTGCCGAAATGTTTTGGGCGGATCCACGGGGTGAAAAAATCCGGGCTTAAAAAACTGAGTAACTGTTCCCGATCTCGTTGTACGGATTTAGGATAGTGCATAATATAAAGCTGACCCCATGACCAGAAATAGACTAAACGCCGTCTGGCATCAAAGCGCACTGGACGCCATTTCGGCGAGATCACCATAAAGAACCAAAACAGCGGGAAAAGGATATAGAACCAGCCCCAGTAGATATTTGAACTGTGCATTTCAAGCATTTCGGCTTTAAACTCATTATAGTAATTAGGTGGAGGTGCTTTATCATACCAAGAAAAAGAAAGATGTTGATTCCAACTTTTTTCTATGCCCCAATCCACCGAGATAGCCCATTTCATATCATTAATCATACTTTGGGTCGTAAAGTAGTCATAAAGCATAAAACCTATGGTACATAAAAACCATACCCAAGAAAGGTCGGCACGGATATGTCCGTCGTTATAACGGCGCACTTCAATGACTCCATCGCCCAATTGTTTTACATTACGGGCTATCACATCAGGATTATAGCTGGATATGCACATTTATTTAGCTCCCACATAAGTTATTTGACTTTCAAAATAATCAGCATGAGTTTTACGCCACC